>JACQWB010000254.1 GCA_016209385.1 Candidatus Rokuibacteriota bacterium | reverse complement strand
CCTCGCCTCGTGGCTCTCCTCGCCTGCGGCTCGTCGGCAGCCCCTCGGCTCGAACCACCAAAACTGGGGGAGGTCTCGGAGGGGGCCCGGGTACCCACGCCGAAGGCGTGCGTGTCCCCCTCCGATTGTCCTACGGCCGGGAACGGTAGCGGGTCAGGGCGAGATCGACGATCGCGAGGATCGTCGCGGGGTGAGTCCGGCCCGAGCCACGGGCGCCCTTGATGAACTCGGCCCCGGATTGGAGGTACGGGTTGGGGTTGGCCTCGATCAGATAGACCTTGTGATCCGGGGTGAGCCGGAAATCGACGCGGGCATAGTCGCGGAGGAGGAGGGCCTGGAACGCGGTGAGCGCGGCGGCCTGCATCGCTTTAACCACCTGAACCGGGAGGTCGTCCGGGATCCGGAACCGGCTCCCGCGATAGGCGCGAGTCCCCTCCTGCCACTTGACCTCGAGGCCGGCGATCCGCGGCGTCCCCTTCGGCAGGTGGGAAAGGTCGAGCTCCACCGGCGGGAACGCCTCCGGCCGGGCGTTGCCGATCACGCCCACGGAGAACTCCCGCCCGTCGATGTACTGCTCGATGAGCACCGGGTGGTCGAAGTCGGCGTGGAGCTCGTCGATGCGCTCCATCAGCTCCTTGATGCTCCCGGCCACCGCGCTGAAGTCGATCCCGATCGACCCGTCCTCCCGGAGCGGCTTGACGATGACGGGGAAGTCGATGTCGTGGGCCCAGTCCAGCCGCCCCCGGAAGACCGTGGCGAACTTCGGCGTCCTGACCCCGTGGAACGCGAGCACCTTCTTGGTCAGCGCCTTGTCCATGGCGAGCGCGAGCCCGCGAGGGCCGGAGCCGGTATAGCGTAAGCCGAGGAGGTCGTAGTAGGCGGCCACGTGGGGCTCCTTGGTGTCGTCGTCGCCGAAGGCCTCCACGAGGTTGAAAATGAGGTCCGGCTCCACGCCGGCGAGGCGTTTCAGGCACCCGGGCCGGCCATCCACCACCACGGAGAGCGTGCGGTGGCCAGCGCGCCGCAGGACCTCGGCGATCTCCTGGGCGTCGCTCTTGCGCCGGAGCGCCTTTCCCCGCGCCGGCGGCGCGTCCTCAGGCCCGCGGGCGATGGCGATCCGCAGCCTGGTCATCGTCGGTGCGTCGGGCGGGGCTGGGCTTCGGAGCCCCGCCGATGGGCTGTCGCACCCGGGGCACGAAGCTCCCGCGGGTGAGGTAGTTCATGCTGAGGGTGGTCGCGTAGGTCGTGAGTTCGACCAGCGCCGTGCGCTCCGCCTTGGTCTCCACGTAGAGGCCGATCCGCTCGGCGGCCTCTTCGATGCTGTCCACCAGCGCCCGCACGACGCTCCGGCGGACCCCCGTCCAGTACTCGATCTTGTTGATCAGGGCGCCTCGGTACTCGCGGATCATCTCCCACGCCGGCTGGATCCCTTTCGCGCGGCGTCCCCTGCGGAAGAAGAGATCGGGCAGATCGTTCTCGAGCGCCACCTCCACGGGAGCCCGTTCGGGCTGGTTGGTCCGGAAGAACTCTTCCACGGTCATGTCCATCTCCTCCACCGTGATGTCGGCGGAGGCCAGGCGCACCGGCGGCTCGGTGTCTCCCACGGCGCGCGCCATCCGGTCCACGTAGCGCAGCTTCCGCATGGCCGGCCAGCCACGGTATCGCACCCGCCACCGGGAGCGGGGAGTCAGCCAGACGGCGAAGGTTTCGGCGAAGTCTTCGTCAGGGTGCTTCTGCGCGTACCACCCCTCGATGTGGCGCACGAAGCTGCGGTCGAAAGGGACGGGCCGGTACCCCTCGCGGTAGGGCCGATTGAACGGGCCGAAGAGCTCCCGCCACTCGGCGGTCTCGTAGAGCTTGTACGCGTAGTTGAAGGCGTGACCGGCCTCATGGCGGAGGTACATGCGGATCTCGCGCTCGCCCTCCAGGTCGTCGATCTCCTTTTCGAGTCGGGCCAGCTTGGGGTCGGCGAGGTAGAACGGAATGCCGACGATCGGCTCCCCCGAAGGGCATCCCCACTCGTCGGTCAGGTAGCAGGGCGGCCGGAAGTGCCGGAGCCCCTTCCGCTCCAGCTCCCGGTAGAGCACCTTCACGTAGCGCTCGACGGGCGAGCCCTCGAGCTTGAGCCCAAGCTGGCTGATCCGCTGGGGCAGCAGAGCCCGGACGTCCGGGGGCGTGCTTTCAAAGCCGCGCATGGCCGTCCCGCGCCGTTCCCCGCTCCCGGCTCAACGCTCCGGGGCCGCGCGCCCCGCAACCGGGATCGTCGACCGTCCCAGTCTGAGCACCGCCACGGAGCGTCCCTCCAGTTTGCAGGACTCGCCGCCCCGGAGCGAGCGCTGGCGCCGCCGGCCGCGAACCGTGCCGGTGTCCAGCGCGGGCTCCCACCGCACGCCCCGCCGGTGGGCGGGAAGGACGAAGGGGAGGGGCTCGTGGTGCGCGTTCAGGAGAATCAGCAGCGTGTCGTCCACGATCGGGTTCCCCCGCGCATCCACTTCTTCGATGCCGTCTCCGGACAGTCGCAGCCCGAGACAGCGCGTGTGCGGGTTGTTCCAGTCCTCCTCGGTCATCTCCTTGCCGTCCGGCCGGAACCAGGAGAGATCCTTCACCTCGGAGCCCCGGATCCGCCGCCCGTAGAAGAACTGGCGGCGCTGCAGGACCGGGTGCCGCCGCCGCAGCGCGATCAGCGAGCGGACGAACTCCAGGAGTTCCCGGCGGGGTCGGTCGAGCTTCCAGTCGAACCAGCTGATCTCGTTGTCCTGGCAGTAGGCGTTGTTGTTTCCCTGCTGCGTCCGCCCGATCTCGTCCCCGCCGCAGAGCATCGGCACCCCCTGGGAGAGGAGCAGGGTCGCCAGGAAGTTCCGCTTCTGCCGCTCCCGGAGCGCGCGGATCGCCGGGTCGTCGGTGGGCCCCTCCACGCCGCAGTTCCAGCTCAGGTTGCTGTCGCTGCCGTCCTGGTTCTCCTCGCCGTTGACCTCGTTGTGCTTCTGGTTGTAGCTTGCCAGGTCGTGGAGCGTGAACCCGTCGTGGGCCGTGACGAAGTTGATGCTGGCAAACGGCCGCCGCCCGCCCCGGCCGTAGAGGTCGCTCGATCCCGTCAACCGGTAGCCGAGCGCGGCGGCCTGTCCATCGTCGCCGCGCCAAAATCGGCGGACCGTGTCGCGGTACTGGTCGTTCCATTCAGCCCAGAGGACGGGGAAGTTGCCGACCTGATAGCCGCCCTCCCCTAGGTCCCAGGGCTCGGCGATCAGCTTCACCTGAGAGATGACCGGGTCCTGATGGATGATGTCGAAGAAGGCCCCCAGCCGATCCACGTCGTGCAGCTCCCGCGCCAGGGCGGCCGCCAGGTCGAAGCGGAAGCCGTCCACGTGCATCTCGAGCACCCAGTAGCGCAGGCTGTCCATGATGAGCTGGAGCGTGCGGGGATGCGTCATGTTGAGCGTGTTCCCGCAGCCCGTGTAGTCCACGTAGTAGCGCCGGTCCTCCGGCGCAAGGCGGTAGTAGCTGGCGTTGTCGAGGCCGCGGAAGCACAGAGTGGGTCCCAGGTGGTTGCCTTCGCCGGTATGGTTGTAGACGACGTCCAGGATCACCTCGATTCGCGCTTCGTGAAGCGCCCGGACCATCGTCTTGAACTCGTTCACCTGCTCTCCCAGCCCGTTGCCGGCGGCATAGCGCACGTCCGGCGCGAAGAAGCCGATCGAATTGTACCCCCAGTAGTTGGTCAGGCCCCGCTCGCCCAGGTGCTTGTCGGCCACGAACTGGTGGATCGGCAGCAGCTCCACGGCCGTAATCCCGAGCGAGAGGAGATAGTCGATGACGGCCGGCGAGGCGAGGCCGGCGTAGGTCCCCCGGAGATGCTTCGGGACGTCCGGATGGCGCGCGGTGAGCCCCTTGACATGGACCTCGTAGATGATCGTCTCGTTCCAGTGGGTCCGCGGGGGCCGGTCGTCTCCCCAGGTGAACGCGGGGTCGATGACCACGGACTTGGGGATGCTGGCGGCGCTGTCCCGGTCATCGCGGCTCAGGTCGCCATCGGGGTGCCCGACTTCGTAGCCATAGAGCGCATCGCTCCACCGGACCGTCCGGTCGATGGCTTTCGCGTACGGATCGAGCAGGAGTTTCGCCGGGTTGAAGCGATAGCCGGTGGCAGGATCGTAGGGCCCGTGGACCCGGTAGCCGTAGCGCCGGCCGGGGCGGATCTCCGGCAGGTAGACGTGCCAGACCTGGTTCGTGCGTTGCGTCATCGTGATCCGGGCCACCTCTTCGTTTCCGCCAGGGCCGTCGAACAGGCACAGCTCCACCCCCGTGGCGTGCTCTGAGAAGAGCCCGAAGTTCACCCCGGACCCATCCCACGTGGCGCCGAGGGGGTAGGGGTTACCCGGCCACGTTCTCATCGTCACGATCTCGTCAAGCGTGCGGACTGCCCGGCCCCGGGTCGGACGCGGGTCGGCCAGCGTGAAAAGTTTGAGGATCACCCGGCGAACGCGGGACGAGGAGTCGGCCGTACGGCACGCTGCCAGTTCCCCCCTTGCCGCCTATTATATCTCCGCGTCGATCATGGGGGCGGGGGGCTCCGCGCCGGCGGCGCCGGGGAATCCGAAGGGGCTCGCGTGGCTCGCCGGGCGCGACGCCATCGTGTAGGATCGAATGCGAGCGGTGCGCTTGACGCCCACGAACTGGTCCCGAACCGGTCGCGGCGGCAACGTCGCCGGAGATCCCGCATCCGCGAAAGGAGGCATCTATGGCCTGGCTCTCGATGGAAGCGCTCACCCCGCTCCTGCTCTCGCTCGCGGCGTCCATCGCCCAGTCCGGATTGCGCATCGCCGTGGTCGTCGTCGCCGGCTACGTCGGCGCGCGCTTCGTCCGGGTCGCCTTGACCCGCTTGGAGGCCCTGCTGGTCAAGGCGGGTGAGGCGACCGAGACCGTCCCGGGCGCGACGCGCAAGCGGGTGACGACCCTGACGGGCCTGATCCGGACGCTCGGCCTGGTGGTCATCTGGACGGTGGTCGGAGTCATCGCGCTCGCTCAGCTCGGGCTCGACATCACCCCGATTCTCGCCGGTGCCGGGATCGCCGGCCTGGCCGTCGGGTTCGGCGCGCAGAACCTCGTCCGGGACGTCATCAGCGGGTTCTTCCTGGTGCTCGAGAACCAGGTGCGCGTCGGCGACGTCGCCATCGTCAACGGGACGGGCGGCCTCGTCGAGGCTATCACGTTCCGAACCGTCGTGCTGCGGGATCTGCGCGGCGTCGTCCATGTCTTTCCTCACGGCACCGTCAACACGCTTTCCAACATGACGAAGGGGTGGTCCGCCTACGTGATCGACGTCGGGGTCGCGTACAAGGAGGACACGGACCGGGTCGTCGAGGTCATGCGGCGGGTCGCCGAAGAGCTGCGTCAGGACCCGGCCTACGCGCCGATGATCCTGGAACCGATGGAGGTTTTCGGCGTTGACAACTTTGGCGAATCGGAAGTCACCATCAAGGCGCGCTTCAAAACGCAGCCCCTCCAGCAGTGGGCGGTCGGGCGCGAGTACCGGCGGCGGCTGAAGAAGGCGTTCGATGCGGAGGGGATCGAGATTCCGTTCCCGCACCGGTCGATCTACGTGGGCGAGGTGAGCAAGCCGTTCCCGGTCCTCATGAAGGAGGCGGACGCAGGCCGGGGCGCGAGGGGGTGAGTCCCCGTCCGCGGCCCACACTGCGCCCCCCCAGGGGCCGGGACCACGGCAAGAGAGGGCAGGGAGAACGCCGGTGAAGGCCGGGCACGCCATGCCGTTCGGCGCGGAGGTACGCCGGGGCGAAGGCATCCGGTTTCAGCTCTGGGCGCCGGCGGCCCGGCGCGTCGATCTCTGTCTGGACGCCCGCGGGGCTCCGATCCCCATGGCGCTGGACGGCGAGGGTTGGGCTCGCGTCATAACGGAGCAGGCGGGCCACGGGACACGATACCGGTACCGGGTCGACGGGACCCTCCTCGTGCCGGACCCTGCGTCGCGCTTTCAGCCCGAGGACGTCCACGGCCCGAGCGAGGTCGTCGATCCAGAACGCTTCGAGTGGACCGACGCGGGCTGGCAGGGGCTCTCGTGGGAGGAGATGGTCTTCTACGAGCTCCATGTCGGCACCTTCACGCCGGAGGGGACCTTCGAGGCGGCGCGCGGACGGCTGGATTATCTGGCTGACCTCGGGATCACCGCGATCGAGCTGATGCCCCTGGCCGACTTTCCGGGGCGATGGAACTGGGGGTACGACGGCGTCTTGCCGTTCGCCCCGGACAGCCGCTACGGTCGGCCCGAGGAGCTCAAGGCGTTCGTGCAGGCTTGCCACGCGCGCCGATTGGCGGTGTTCCTGGACGTGGTCTGCAACCACTTCGGTCCGGAGGGAAACTACCTGCCGGCGTATGCGCCCCAGTTCTTCAGCGCCCGCCACCGGACGCCGTGGGGGGACGCGATCAACTTCGACGGCCCGGGCAGCCGCACGGTGCGGGCCTTCTTCCGCGAGAACGCGCTCTTCTGGCTCGAGGAGTATCGCTTCGACGGCCTCCGCCTCGACGCCGCCCACGCCATCCGCGACGATTCGCCCGTCCACATTCTCGACGAGCTCGCCCGGGCCGTCCGCGCGGGGCCGGGTGCCTCGCGACGGGTGCACCTCGTGCTCGAGAACGACGGCAACGAGGCGCGCTACCTGCGCCCGGACCCGACCGGCCGGCGCCTCTACGCGGCCCAGTGGAACGACGATATCCACCATGCGCTCCATATCCTGACCACAGGGGAGCGGGACGGCTACTACTGCGACTACCGCGATCCTATCGCCGCCCTCGGGCGGTGCCTGACTGAGGGCTTCGCCTACCAGGGCGAGCACTCCGCGTACCGGGGTCGCGCGCGTGGGGAGCCGAGCGCCGACCTCCCGCTCACGGCCTTTGTCTCGTTCCTGCAAAACCACGACGCGATCGGCAACCGCGCCTTCGGCGAACGGCTGAGCGCTCTCGCGTCCCCGGCCGCCGTTCGTGCCGTCACCGCCGTGCTCCTCCTGGCACCGTCCCCTCCGCTCCTGTTCATGGGTCAGGAGTGGAACGCCGTCGAGCCGTTCCTCTTCTTCTGCGACTTCGGTCCCGACCTCGCCCCAAAGGTCGTCGAGGGGCGGCGCCAGGAGTTCGCGCGCTTCCCGGCTTTCAGCCATCCGACGCGTCGTGCGGAGATCCCCGATCCCCAGGACGAGGCCACGGTCCGGCGCTCCACCATCCGGTGGGAAGCGCCGACGCTGGCGGCGCACCGTGAGTGGCTCGACTGGGTCCGGGGCCTGCTGCATCTACGACGCGAGAGATCGTTCCCCGCCTGAGAGACG
Source organism: Candidatus Rokuibacteriota bacterium (assembly GCA_016209385.1). NCBI lineage: Bacteria > Candidatus Rokuibacteriota > Candidatus Rokuibacteriota bacterium. The sequence goes on along the minus strand of JACQWB010000254.1, from coordinate 9,877 downwards.
TTGAGCTCATCCGGGGTCGGGCCACGCCCCTCGGGCGAAGCGGCCTCGCGGTGGAGTGGTCGCTCGGCGCGGGCGCGGCGCTGAGGCTCATCGCCAACCTGGGACCGTCCGGGCTTCCCGCCCGGGTTCCATGGCGGTCGCGAGGACGATGCCTGGTGGGTTTCCCGACGTTCCCGGGGTCGAACGCGCCGCTGGAACCCTGGCAGGTCGCGTACTACCTGAGCGAGGGCTCCGCAGCGCCGTGACGGCTCCGCCGCGTCGCGTCTCCGGGGATGTGCCGTGCCAGCCGCCGGTCGCTCTGAGGCATGTCACGCTGTCGCCGCGGGCGACAGAATGTCTCCAGCCGCGCGCCACGGAATGCCACACTTCGCCAATGGCGCGTCGCAACTTGCCGCTCGCTTTTTAAAAAAAGTCGTTCTACGCTGGCCGGCGCGGGCCCTGGCATTGACATTGCTGCTCGTGCCCTCACCGGTCCGAACGCGCCTGTAAGCGCTTGCCGGGTTTGATAATGCGGATGACGATGGTAGACTCATACTGGCGCGCCCACATGGATCTGCTGGGCGAGGAGCCGCGCTTCGACCTCGACAACCGCCACTGGCCCATCCTGACCGGCCCCTACCAGGGGCCACCTGCCCGCATCGTCGAGGGCGAGTTCGAGAACGCGGAGATCGGCGCGGGGTCGCTGGTCAAGCGCGCCACGGTACGCAACTCGATCCTCGGCCGGGGCGTGTGGGTGAACGAGGGGGCGGTGGTCGAGGACTCCATCCTCATGGACTTCACCGCGGTCGGGAAGGGTGCCCATCTCCGCCGGGTGATCGTGGACCGCTTCAACATCGTCGGCGCGGGGCAGGAGATCGGTCTGGATCCAGCGGCGGACCGGCAGCGCTACCACGTGGATGCCCCCGGCCTTGTGGTGATCCCGCGGGGCGGCCGGCGCGAGTTCCTCTGGAGCATGGAGGAGCCGTGAGCGGGGGTCCGGAGTCGACCGTGAACGGGATCTTCGAGCGGTTCGATCGGGACCCCGGCGCGTTCAGGCGCATCCCGGTCTCGACGTACCGGATCCAGCTCGACCGGGCCTTCGCGTTCAAGGACGTCCAGGCCGTGGTTCCCTATCTCGCGGAGCTGGGCCTCACCGACTGCTATCTCTCTCCGTTCCTCCTGCCCAGCTCGGAGCACTCCCACGGCTACGACGTCGCCGACCACGGCTGGCTCAACCCCGCGCTTGGCACCGAAGCGGACTATCTGGAGCTCAGCGACACCCTCCGCGCCCACGGGATGGGCCAGCTCATCGACGTGGTCCCCAATCACATGGGGATCTCCGGCAACCGCAACGCCTGGTGGCTGGACGTGCTCGAGAACGGCCCCGCCTCTCCCTACGCCTCCTTCTTCGACATCGATTGGGACCCCCTGAAGCCCGAGCTGAAGAACAAGGTCCTCCTGCCCATTCTCGGGGACCAGTACGGTCGGGCCCTGGAGAACCAGGAGCTTGTCCTCGAGTTTCGGGACGGGGCGTTCGCGATCCGCTACCACGACACGGTCCTGCCCATCGCGCCACGCACGTACACCCAGATCCTGCGCCTTGGGCTCAGCGAGCTGGAGGCCCGTCTGGGCAAAGACCACCCCCGCCTGCTCGAGCTCCAGAGCATCATGACAGCGCTCTCGCATCTCCCCCCCCAGACGGAGACGGACCCCGACCGACTGGCGGAGCGCAACCGGGAGAAGCAGGTCATCAAGCGCCGCCTGCACACGCTGGGCTGCGAGTCGCCCGAGGTGAAGTCGTTCATCGAGGACAACGTCCAGCTCTTCAACGGCACGCCGGAGCAGCCGGAGAACTTCGATCGGCTGGACGATCTGTTGAGCGCCCAGGCCTACCGCCTGGCCTTCTGGCGCGTGGCGGCCGACGAGATCAACTATCGCCGCTTCTTTGATATCAACGAGCTGGCGGCCATCCGGATGGAGGAGCCGGCGGTCTTCGAGGAGGCGCACCGGCTCATCTTCCGTCTGATCCGGGAGGGGCATGTCACCGGCCTCCGCATCGACCACCCGGACGGCCTCTACGCTCCCGCGCAGTACTTCAACACCCTGCAGCGCCGGTGCTTCCTCGAGACGGCGCGCCGCCTCCGGGGCCCCGCGGACAGCGGGAACGGCTGGGAGGAGGGCGTGCGGGCAGAACTCGACCGGCGCCTGGCCGAGGATGCCGCCTCGCCCCTCGCGCGGTCCTTCTACATCGTCGCGGAAAAGATCCTGACCGGCGACGAGCGGTTGCCGGGGAGCTGGCCCGTCTACGGGACGACCGGCTACGAATTTCTCAACAGGCTGAACGGGATTTTCGTGGACACGGCCGGTGAGCGGCCGTTGGACGAGACCTACGCGCGGTTCATCGGCGCGAAGCGAAGCTTCCGGGATCTGATTTACGAGGCGAAGAAGCTCATCACCGAGACGACCATGTCGAGCGAGATCACGATCCTCGGGCACCGGCTCGCCCGGATTTCCGAGAAGCACCGGGCGTCGCGCGACTTCACCGACAGGACGCTGGGTGACGCGTTGCGCGAGATCATTGCGTGTTTCCCCGTCTATCGGACCTACATCGGCGAGGAGGGGTTCGAGGTCGCCGAGCGGGACCGGCGGTACGTGGATGAGGCGGTCGCCGCGGCCAAGCGGTGGAACCCCACGGTGAGCGGCTCGGTCTTCGACTTCATCCGGGACGTACTCCGCCTGAGGTACCCCGAGGCGAGGAGCGAGGCCGACCGTATCGAGCAGCTGACGTTCGTGATGAAGTTCCAGCAGCTCACCGCCCCCGTCACGGCCAAAGGGCTCGAGGACACGGCACTGTACCGATATAACCGGCTGGTGTCGCTCAACGAGGTAGGCGGAAGCCCCGATCGCTTCGGCATCCCGGTCGGAGAATTTCACGAGCGGAACGGCGAGCGCCAGGCCCGATGGCCCGGGTCTCTCTCGGCCACGTCCACCCACGACACCAAGCGCAGCGAGGATGTCCGCGCCCGCATCAACGTCCTGTCCGAGATTCCTCGCGAGTGGCGCCTCCGCGTCCACCGATGGCACCGGCGCAACAGGGCGAAGAAGAACCTCGTGGATGGCCAGCCCGCGCCCGACCCAAACGAGGAGTACTTGCTCTACCAGACGCTCCTCGGCGCCTGGCCGGTCGAGCCGATCTCGGCGGCGGAGTACGCCGAGTTCACCGAGCGAATCCAGCGGTACATGTTGAAAGCCCTTCGCGAGGCCAAGGTGCACGTCAGCTGGGTCAACCCCCACGCGGAGTACGACGCGGCCGTGCGCCGCTTCGTGGCGGCGATTCTGGATCGCTCGCGGCGAAACCGCTTTCTCGACGATTTCCTCCCGTTCCAGCAGAAGATCGCGAGCTGGGGGATGTACAGCTCGCTCTCCCAGACCCTCCTCAAGCTGGTCGCCCCGGGCGTTCCCGACCTCTACCAGGGGACTGAGATCTGGGATCTGAGTCTGGTGGATCCCGACAACCGGCGGGCCGTGGACTACGCGCGGCGCCGACAGTTACTGGCGGAGCTCACCCGCGAGGTCGCGGCGGCTGGGCCCAACCTCGCGTCCCTGGCGCGCGACCTGACGAAGACGAAGGAGGACGGCCGGATCAAGCTCTACCTGATCCACCGGGTCCTGACCTACCGGCGGGAACGGGTCCGGCTCTTTCTGGAGGGCGCCTACCTGCCACTGGAGGCCGCGGGCCCCTCGCGCGAGCACGTCTGCGCCTTCGCCCGCGGGAGCGCGTCGGAGAGGGTGGTGGCCGTGGCGCCGCGCTTCCTGGCGCGGCTCAAGCTGGAGGGGCCGCCGGTGGGCAAAGAGGTCTGGGGCGAGAGCTGGGTGGCGCTTCCCGAGGACGCGCCGGGGCACCGGTACCGGAACCTGTTCACCGGCGAGGTCGTGGAGGTCGCGGAACGCGCCGGGCGCGCGGCCTTGGCCCTCGCCGCCGTCCTCGCCAGCTTTCCCGTCGCACTGCTGGAGCGGCAGCCGGAGAACCGCCCATGAGCCAGCCCCCCGACGGAGGGGGCCCGGGTACACGCCGGAGGTGTGGGTGTCCCCCGCCCATTGTCCGAGGCCCGCGACCCGCGAGAACTGATCTCCGTTCTTGACGATCACGTCTCGCGCCTGCCGATCGTCCCACGGGTGGACCACGGAGCCCGTTCTACTTCCGCTTGAGTTCACCCCGCCGACGCGGACACGTCATCCTGTCGCGCCAACGACATCCTGTCGCCCGCGGCTGACGGAACACCGCGCGCGTCCCATCTGCCGCAGCGGAAGCTCCTGCGGCGCTTGGGATTTTCGCTCGGCTTATCGAGCTCCAACTGGTATCGAGGTTGCAGGATGCCTTCACCGGAGCGGACACGGGGGATGCGCGTGGAAGACCCGAAGGGGGAGAAGGCGCCGGCGACCCTGCTGATCGTGGAGGATGACCCGGAGATGCGGGCGGTCCTGAAAGACTTCTTGGAGCGCGAGGGCCACCGCGTGATCCCCGAGGCGAGCGGGGAACGCGCCATTGCGGCCGTGGAGTCGGAGCGAATCGACGCCGTGATCCTGGACAAGGAGATGCCCGGGATGAGCGGGCTGGACTTTCTCTCATTCGTTCGGCACCGTTTTCCCGGTACGCCCGTGATCCTCATCACGGCCTTCGGCGGCTCCCGCGTGGCTGAGGAGGCATTCCGCCGGGGTGCCGCCGGCTACCTGGAGAAGCCGTTCCGCGTCGCCGATCTCCTGCGGGCGGTCCGGGGCGTCATCGAGGCGGGGCACGCCCGTTCTTCCCCGCGCGGCGTGGAGCCGTCACGCTGCCAGCCCGGCGGCCACTCGGGGATCGCGTCATGAGCGGGAGCGGCCGGGCCCGGCGTGGACAGATCTGAGAGTGGACGGGAAGGATGGGCGACCGTGAAGGATCTCGCGCGCATCTTCGCCGAGCTGACCGACCCGCTGGCCGCAGGGGCGACCCTGCTGTTGTTGAGCGACTACGACGGGACGCTTACCCCCCTGGTGGCGGATCCGGCGGCGGCCGGGCTCGCCCGCGAGGTGCGTGATGACCTTCGCCTGCTCGCGGGCTCTCCCGTGGTTCGCGTCGGCATCCTCTCGGGCCGGGCCCTCGATGACATCCGCGCCCGGGTCGGCGTGCCGGAGATCATCTACGCGGGCTGCCACGGCCTCGAGATCGAAGGGCCGGGGCTTGCCTTCCGGCACCCCGGGGCCGAGGCTCTGCGCTGGATGCTCGCCGCCATCGCCGAGGCGCTCCGGATCCGGGCGGCCTCGATCCCGGGTGTCCGCGTGGAAGCCAAGGGGCTGGCCGTCGCCGTTCACTACCGGAACGTGGCGCCGGCGGCGCTGGCGAGGCTGGAGATCCTGTTCGAGCGCGTGATTCACCCGCGGCGGAGCAAGCTCAGGCTCTTCCGGGGGAAGAAAGTGATCGAGATCCTGCCGCGCGTCGGCTGGAACAAAGGGGAGTGCGGCCTCTGGATCCGCGACCGTATCTGTCCCACCGTGCCATCGGACGTGGCGATCCTCTACATGGGCGATGACCGGACCGACGAGGTCGCCTTCGACGTGCTCTCGGGCAAGGCCACCACGGTGCGGGTGGGACCCGGCCCAAGCCTGTCAGCGGCGAAGTACCGGCTCCCGGATGTGCCGGACGTCCATCGACTGCTCTCGGCCCTGGCCGCGGAGGTCAGAGGGAGGAGGTAGCCCCATGAGCGATTTCCATCAATCAGGTGTCATCACCACCCTGCACAAGCTCGGCCCTCCGAACCTGGAAACCCTGGAGGCGGAGCTGGAGAAGGTGGCCGGGATCCGGCCCGTCGCGCTGGTGCTCCCGTGCCTCTACTCGGAGCTGGAGACCCCGGCCATGCCGCGCATCGCCGAGGAGATCAGGCAGGTCCGCTACCTCAAGGAGGTGGTCGTCGCCCTGGCCCGGGCCAACGAGGAGCAGTTCGCCCAGGCCAGGGAGTTCTTCGCCACGCTCCCCCAGAAATCGACCCTGATCTGGATCGACGGCTCGCGGGTGCAGGGGCTCCTCCGGGAGATGGAAGAGAAGGGGCTCACCGTGGGCCCCGACGGCAAGGGACGCTCCGCCTGGCTCGCCTACGGCTACGTCCTGGGGAAGGCCGAGTGCGATGTCATCGCGCTCCACGACTCCGATATCGCCTCCTACGGGCGGGATCTCCTGGCCCGGCTCGTGTACCCAGTCGCCAACCCGAAGCTCGGCTTCGAGTTCTGCAAAGGCTACTACAGCCGCGTGACCGATCGGCTCCACGGTCGAGCGACCCGGCTCCTGGTCACGCCGCTCCTCCGGGCCCTCCAGCGGATGGTGGGGCATCAACCCTTCCTCACCTTCATGGACTCCTTCCGTTATCCGCTTGCCGGCGAGTTCGCCATGATCGCCGACCTCGCCCGGGCCAACCGGATTCCGGGGGACTGGGGGCTGGAGGTCGGCGTCCTCGCAGAGGTCTACCGGAATGTGGCCCCCGGGCGAGTCTGCCAGTCCGACCTCTCCGACGCCTACGAGCACAAGCACCAGGCGCTCTCGGCGGAAGACCCCAAGAAAGGGCTCATGCGGATGGCGGTGGACATCACCAAATCCGTCCTCCGTACGCTCGCCGAGGAAGGACTTCCGATCTCGGACGGGCTGCTGAAGAGCCTGCCCGTCACGTACCTGCGCACGGCCCGCGACGTCATGGTCCGCTACCAGGACGACGCGTCCATCAACAGCCTGGCCTTCGACCAGCACGAGGAGGGTCAGGCCGTGGAAGCCTTCGCCCGCGCGGTGCGCCTGGCCTCCGATGAGTATCTGGCCGATCCCGTCGGTCTGCCGTTGATCCCGAATTGGAACCGGGTCCTCGCCGCGATGCCGGACATCTTCGAGCGGCTGCTCGCAGCCGCCGAGAAGGACAACGGGTAAACGTGCTGACCGGTGGGGGTGTTGTCTGATGCCTGACCGCGCGCTGGTGATCTTCAGCGATCTGGACGGTTGCCTCCTGGACCGGAAGACGTACGACTTCGAAGAGGCGCGGCCTGCGCTGGACCTGCTCGAGCGGGAGCGGATCCCGGTGGTCCTCAGCTCGTCCAAGACGCAAGCGGAGGTAGAATTTCACCGGGACATCCTTGGCCTCTCCGATCCCTTCGTCGTGGAAAATGGAGGTGCCATCCTGATCCCGAAGGGGTACTTTCCCTTCTCGCATGCGTTCACCCGCACGACCGGGGTGTACCAACGGGTGGAGTTCGGCGTCTCCTACGAGCGCCTCGTCGAGAGCCTCCGCGAACTGCAGTGGGCCAGCGGCCTTCGGCTCCGCGGCTTCTCCGAGATGGGCGTGAAAGAGGTAGCTTTTCTCACGGGACTCGACGTGGAGGCGGCCCGCCGGGCCAAGGCCCGCCAGTACGACGAGCCCTTTATCGCTGACCTCGGTCCCGCGGAGGTCGAGCGCCTGGAGCCCGAGGTGAGGCGCCGGGGGTTAGTGCTGACGCGCGGCGGGCGCTTCTATCACCTGACGGGCCGGCACAGCAAGGGGCTGGCGGTGGACTTCCTGGTCCGACTCTACCGCTCGGCCTCCCCCGGTCTCGTCACGGTGGGCCTCGGCGATGGGGAGCACGACGTCTCCATGCTTCAGCGCGTCGACATCCCGGTGGTGATTCCCCGCGAGCCCTTCTGCATCGAGCCCGCCTTCGAGGGGCGGTCGTGGACGGTGGCCCCCGCTCCCGGGCCGGCGGGCTGGGCCGCGGCCGTCACGGCCATCGTCACCGGGGAGTCGGCGGCCCTGGGGCGGTCGTGAGCGAGGCCCCTTCGCTCCCCGGGCACGTTGAGTCCCAGCTCGGCGAGATCGGTCGGGCCGACCTGCTGGTCGGGATCCCGAGCTACAACAACGCCGGCACCATCGGGCACGTCGTCCGCGCCGCCGCGGCGGGGCTCGCCAAGTACTTCCCCGGGATGAAGGCGGTCATCGTCAACTCTGACGGCGGCTCCACCGACGGGACGCAGGAGATCGTGGCCCGGGCAGAGCTGGCGGATCTGGCAACGATCCTCGTCTCCCATCCGACAACCACGATCGCCAAGATCGTGACGCCCTATCACGGGATCCCCGGTAAGGGGAGCGCCTTCCGCGCCATCTTTCGGATCGCCGACAGCCTGGACGTCCGAGCCTGCGCCGTGGTGGATTCGGACCTCCGGTCCATTATGCCCGGGTGGTTCGAACTGCTCCTCCGCCCGATCGTGGAGAACCACTTCGACTATGTGGCCCCGCTCTATCAGCGGCACAAGTTTGACGGGACGATCACCAACAGTATCGTGTACCCGCTCACGCGGGCGCTCTACGGCAAGCGAATCCGTCAGCCCATTGGGGGCGAGTTCGGGTTCTCGTGCGACCTGGCCCGGGTCTTTCTCGACAAGCCGGTCTGGGAGACAGACGTCGCGCGCTTCGGCATCGACATCTGGATGACCACGACGGCCGTCGCGGAGGGCTTCCGGGTCTGCCAGGCGTACCTGGGAGCCAAGATCCACGACGCAAAGGATCCGGGCGGCGACCTGACGGCGATGATGACTCAGGTGGTGGGCTCGTGCTTCGACCTCCTCGAGACCTATGAACCGGTATGGTCGCTGGTTCGTGGATCGCAGGCGGTGCCGCTCTTCGGCTTCCCCCATGCGGTCGGGGTGGAGCCGATTCAGGTGAATGTGGAGCGGATGCTCGCCATCTTCGCCCAGGGACTGGAGGACCTTGAGGAGCTTTGGGGGAAGATCATGCCTGGCCCGTTGCTCGAGACCCTGCGGGCCGCCGCCCGGGCCCCGGCGGGGGCCTTCCGCCTCGAGGACACGCTCTGGGCGGAGGTCCTGTACCGTTTTGCTCTGGCCCACCACCGGCGGGTCTTTCCTCGGGAGCACCTGCTCCGGTCGCTGGTCCCGCTCTATCTGGGCCGTACCGCGTCCTTCGTGCTCGAGACCGTGGACGCAGGACCCGAAGAGGTGGAAGCACGGATCGAGGCGCTCGCGTTGACCTTCGAGGATGCCAAACCCCTTCTCGAGGAGGAATGGAGGCGGTCGCCATGACGGACTTCTGGCAGGATCTTGTTTGGACCGCGATCCGGGGCATGGGGGCCAAACTGATGGCGCTCCTTCCGGGTCTGCTCGCCATGCTGACGCTCTTGGCCCTGGGCGCGCTCGTCGGGTGGGGGGTCCGCGTGGTTCTGACGCGGCTGGCCCGCGCCGTGGACTTCGATCGCCGGAGCGAGGCCTGGGGACTGAGAGGGGCCCTGATGCGGGCCGGGATCGGCCGTGCTCCCTCGGAGGTTTTCGGCCTGATCATGTTCTGGGGGACCTTTGCCGTGTTCGCGAGCATGGCGATCGACACCGTGTTGCCGGCGACGCCGGGAGCCACCGGGATCATCCTGGTCCAGCTGATCCCGCGCCTCTTGGCCGGGGTCCTGATCCTGGTGGTAGGCTGGCTCGTTGCCAACTTCCTCGGCCAGGGGGTGCTCATCGCCGCGGTCAATGCCGGGGTTCCGGAGGCGCGGCTCCTGGCGCGTGCGGCGCGCTGGGGTGTGCTGCTCTTCACGGTTGCCACCACGCTGACCCAGCTCGGCATCGGGAAGGAGATGGTGCTGGTCGCGTTCGGGATCACGTTCGGCGGGCTCATCTTCGCGCTCGCCCTGGCCTTCGGCCTGGGCGGCCGGAGCCTGGCCCGGGAGATCCTCGAGCGCCGACTGCGACGGGAGCAAGAGCCGCACCCCCGCGAGACGCACACCCACATATATATAATCGGTGGGGGCCTCGACGGCCCCCTCCGAGGCCTCCCCCAGCAATGGTGGTTCGCGCCGTGGGGCTGCCGCCGAGCCGCAGGCGAGGAGAGCCACGAGGCGAGGCCCGAGT
>JACQWB010000253.1 GCA_016209385.1 Candidatus Rokuibacteriota bacterium | reverse complement strand
TCCTGGAGTCCGGCCTGGTGGGCATGCACACGCCAGCCGGCGAGGACCTGGCCGAGGCCGAAGAAGCCATTCACGCCGCGGCCGCCGGCATCCGCGCCCGGGAATTCACCGCGACCCCCGCCTACCAGGTCTGCCGCACCTGCGCCTACACCCAGATCTGCCCCAGCACCGCCACGCGGGAGTAGCTATCGCACGCGTGCTTGTCGGTGCCCGGCGGCCATGGCTCGTGTCATACGACGACGTTCCCCAGATCCGCGCCTTATACCGGGGATATCGTCACCGCGTGTATCGCCTGAGCTACACGGCGCGGGACCGTTATGAGGGCGTCGAGATCATGTTCTTCAGTCATGATTTGGCAATGCCTGCGCTCCGAGATCCAGTATCGGTCAGTGAGCACCACATGAACCGAGCCAACTCGAGAAGACGAGTAGACGCCATACCCGTCCGAATGGCTGAGCACCGTCGCACAACAGGGAGGACTGCCTAGCGCTGGCCCGGGTAATAGACTTCCTGCGCACGCTCTAAAGCCGCATTGGATTTTACGCAATCAACACCGGACTCGCAGCAAAGATCCTAGAACAGACCGATCTCGGGACTTTCCTTTTGAGGGGGGCGCAACAGGCTGCGGCGTCCAGGGAGTTACCCCTAGGGGTTGGGATGACCCACACTCGATCCGGGAGTACCTGAAGATACTCCTTGGCGTTTGCGTGCTGCTGGCGGTCGTTCTGAGCGTGGTGTTCGCCCTCGGGCAAGCGCACGCGCCGGGCGTGACATGGGGCGAGAAGATCGAGGTCGCCTCGGGCGGGGGATACCGGGGGCCCTGGCGCATGAATGAGTCGGAGTATGACTACGTCGACGACCCCACCGTGGCCATCAACGAGCGGGGCTTCGTCGCGGTCGCCTGGGCCGATCAGTCCCGGAAGGATATCTTTGTCCAGATGTACGCGCCCGACGGGCACAAGCGGCTCGAGGAACCGGTCAACGTCTCCAGGAGCCCGCGGATCTTCTCCTGGCTTCCCCGAATGCTCATCACCTCCACCGACACGATCGAGGTGTATATCCTCTGGCAGGAGATCGTCTTTTCCGGGGGCTCGCATGGCGGGGAGATCTTTTTCGCGCGGTCGACCGACGGCGGAAAGACCATCAGCGATCCGCTCAACCTCTCGAACGACATCGCCGGGTCCGGCAAAGGGCGTCTCACCCGGCGCTACTGGCACAACGGGAGCCTGGACCTCGCCATGGGCCCCGAGGGCAATCTCTACGCAGCCTGGACGGAGTACGAAGGGACCCTGTGGTTCAGCCGCTCCACCGATCGGGGCCGCCGCTTCTCCCGCCCGGTGCGCATCGCCGGCGGGGGCGACGCAACTCCCGCGCGCGGTCCCTCCCTGGCCGTCGATGCCCGGGGCGATGTGTATCTGGCCTGGACCGTCGGGGAAGACAGGGCTGCGAACATCCGCGTCGCCAAGTCGACCGACGGGGGCCGGTCGTTCGGCGCGCCGCGGATCGTCCTCGAAAGCGGCGGGCACGCCGACGCGCCGAAGATCGCGACGGACCGCAAGGGCGCCGTTCATCTCGCGTACGCGGAAAGTCCGGCCGGCCCCTTCGATCGATATCGCATCCACTACACCCGGTCGCGCGATGGGGGACGCGCCTTCGAGGCGCCGAAGGAGATTTCGAGCCCGCACACGGAGAAGTTCGAGAGCGTCCATTTCCCGGCCCTGAGCGTGGACGGCCGGGACAACCTTTACGTCAGCTGGGAGCTCTTCCCTGGCCGGCGGAACTATCCGGAAGGGCTCGGGTTCACGTATTCCCGCGACGGCGGCCGGACGTTCGCGCCGCCGACGGTTATCCCGGGCAGCGTCGATCCGGCACTCGGCTTCAACGGCAGTCAGCAAGGGTTGCTGATGAGGAAGCTCGCCGTCAACGGGGCAGGGGCGATCGCCATCGTCAACAGCACCTTCAAGAGCAACGAAAGGAGCCGCGTCTGGCTCTTTCGCGGGCAGGCCGCCGGGCGCTGAGCGCCAGGGGGAAATCCGCGAGCATCGTCGGCGAGGGCGCGGTGCTGGTTGAAACGAGGGTCTGCGGAGAACGTCGCCGGCATGGGAGGTCTGGCATGATGGCGGCGGACACGGTGGCTCACGAGGAGACGGTGGTCGTGGAGCCCATCAGAGGGCGCAGCCGCAAGCGCATGAAGTGCTGACCGGTGGCCTGTGGAGACGGCGATGCCACGGAAGCGAGACAAGGGCAATGGTGGATCGCCCGGCGTTTTGGTGTGCGATAGGATCAACCTGAACGAAAGCGGCGTTGGCCAGCGCCTGTTGGAGGTGCTGCAGGAGCTGGTCGTGAGTGGGGAGGCAACGGTACGTGAGCTCCGCGTTGTCGATCGTTACTACTTTTCAGTGTCAGGTCCACCGATCGCTGCGGAGCCGGGCTGGTACATCATCTGCGACGGTGCCCATCGACCGCTCTATGTCGGTACCGCGGGCGACCTGAACTATCGCCTCAATGATCAGGAAGGCACGCTGGACGGGTTCGCGGCCTGGGGTCGCCTTTCCGATCCAGAGCGTAACTTCATCAAGAGGCTAGTCTCGAATGGATTCCTTGATACACTCTCGGCTGTAATCGTGCCGGAGAGGAAGCTCCGTACACGGCTTAACATCGAGGCTCCGCTGAGCAAGCGTGACCGCGCTAACGTCGAGAAGTTTCTTAACATTTTCAGGAGCCACGTCGTCATGAGTCGTGTCAAACCCACCGGTCAAGAGCGCGTCTAAGTTCCGTCTAAATTCAGCAAGCGGCCGATGGCGGGCGGGGCACTTCGTCGCTGCAAGAATGGGCGGCGTTCCGCTGGCGGGCCTGATGCGGAGCTGTAGGCGACGACCGGCATATGCTGGCTCGACCCTACGGGGCCCTGCCGTTCCATATTCCAGTAGCCGAAAGCGCGCGGTTCAACGTGACGGTGCCGTGACAGTCCGAGGGAACAGTTCCTGAATCTTACTGATCTGAGGAATATCGCTTGTTCAACGGCTGTCCGATCGGGCATATCAAGGAGCTGCTTGGCCACGAGCGGCTTGATACGACGTGCCGCTATTACCTCGGCGTTGACGTGAGGGCGGCCAAGGAGGCTCATCGGAAGTTCTTGAGATACGAGTGAGGCAAGTCTGACTGGCCCCGAGAGGAGGCCGGTGGGCGAGGCCGCGGGGATCCGTGGGCCTGGATCGTCCCTGCGCGTCGTACAGACGTTCAGTTACAATTCGCCTGGTGAAGCGGCGGACGTGGGCTTCCAGGAGGGTCACACTGCGTCATGCGGCGAGGGCGCCCATGAGAGAATCGGGATCATCGCTGCTGAGGAGCCACGATGGGGAAGATCATTCCAGGTCGATGGGGCAGCGGCCGAAGCGAGACGTCACCGAGGTCAAAGGCCCGCGGGACGAGGAGCGGCCCGGGGCCTCCCTACTAGCTTAAGATCTCGCTGCTGGAGATCGAACCCGAGATCTGGCGCCGGGTCCTCGTCCCCCGCGGGGTGCGCCTGGACCGGTTGCACGAGATCTTCCAGGTCGCGATGGGCTGGACCAACAGTCACCTGCACGAGTTCAGGGTGGGAGACACCCGCTACGGTGAGCCAGATCCCGAGTACGACGAGAGGGACGTTCGGGACGAGCGGAGCGTCCGGCTGTTCGAGGTCGCCCCCGGGGTGAACGACTCGTTCCTCTATGAGTACGACTTTGAAGACAGCTGGGAGCACCTGGTGGTGGTCGAGAAGATCCTGACGCGGCCGGAAGGCGCCGGAGACCTCCCGGTCTGTCTGGCCGGTGCACGAGCCTGTCCGCCAGAGGATTGCGGTGGCGTCCCACGGTACGAGAGCTTTCTTCAGGCGATCGGTGACCCCACGCACGAGGAGCATCAGGCCATGCTCACGTGGGTCGGTGGGAGCTTCCACCCGGAAGCCTTTGACCTGAAGAGCGTCAACAGACTCTTGCAACGGATGAGGTAAGGCCTATCGGGCGCCGGCGCCATGATGCGGGATGACGAGCCCGTGCGGGTCGAGTGCTATGCCGGTGGCCGCGGAGAGGAGACGCCACGTCGTTTCTGGACGGGCAGTGGGTGGGCAGAACTGACGGTCCTGGATCGCTGGGTCAGCGAGGCCGCCGAGGGAGGGAACCGGCTCCGGTGGTTCAGAGTTCGTGTCGAAGAGGAGAGGGTCTTGTGTACTTGGACGAAGGGTTGGACGCTTGGTTCTATGACGCGAAAACCACATGAGCGGGGTCCAGGACCTTATCCCCAGGCTTCTTGGGCGGTCGGTGGAAAACCCTGTGGGTGAAAGGAGGGAGGCCCTGCTGAACCGAGCTGAAGAGCACCTTGCTCACTTTTGAGCCAGTGGCACGGAGAGGGGGCAACGTCCGGCCGGACCCCGTTGTGCGCGCGAGAGCTGGATCATGACGAAGGCTGACCTGATCGACGAACTGTCGAAGGTATGTAAACTGACCAAAAGGGAAAGCGAGACGATCGTCGAGACGGTCTTTGACAGCATCACCGAAGCGTTGGCTCGGGGCGACAAGGTCGAGCTCCGGGGTTTCGGGAACTTCAGGATCCGTCAGCGCAGGGCTCGCAGGGGACGGAACCCGAAAACCGGGACCATGGTCAGCGTGCCCGCCAAGCGCGTCCCGCTCTTCAAGGTGGGGCAAGAGCTGCGAGAACTCGTCAACGCCTGAATGCCGCTGCGGTCAGGGGGCGAATGTGAGACCTGGTTCCAGGCGACGGAGAGGGGAGGGCCGGAAAGAGGTGGCCCCACCGGGTAGCCAGGGAGTAGCCAGCGGGAGCCAAAACCGGCCGAACTCCCCCGAATCCAGCCAAAAGGACTGAGGCCCGCAAAGCCTGATCTGGCGAGGAGTTTCCGAAGTTACCCGAACTCCGCCCCAGTGGGTAGAATCCGGGTCTAGCGCACTCTCAATCTGAAAACACGCAGCTGTTTGGGGCGGGACGCGAGCGACTCGCCCGCCGATCGGTGGCAGGCCGCGTCCCTTGTCAGGTCGAGCGGGAACGATCCCAGCGGCACCCCTGCCAGGAATGGATTACCCCATGGTCCCTGCACTGGGGACATTCCCAGTGAAGCTCGGGCGGCTCGACCCGGCGGGCGACGACAATGGATCCCGCGCACGGTCTCCGCCCGGGCCGGCGCCGGCAGTTGACCCCGGAGATCCCGGTGGCACCGGGGGGAATGGCGCTCCCGAACTCGACGAGGCTGCGGATGAACCGCGCCATCCGCCGGCCTGGGCCGGGGATTAAGGGGTCCTCCTCCGCACCCTCCAGGTGATGCGGATCGGTCACATAGGTCAGTCGTCTCATCGTTGGCCTTCGGAGTTTTCGCCCTGCCCGCCCACATCCGGCCGCGACAGCGTTAGCATTAGCAGAGACTCTACCAAGGAATACCGTGAAATCAATGGATTCCCATTGGGACTACGAGTAGATATCCCCTTGGTTCGTAACTGATCCGAACATCAGGATGTTCTGGCCTCCCGCCCCCGCCATCTCCAGCTTCAGAAAAGGTCGCCCAGGCCAAGTCGGGGCCTTGATGAGCCACTCCCACGGTTCGGCTCTCACCCCCGGCGGGCTCCGCGACTGTCTTCAAATGGATACAATTGACCTCCCCACGCATCCGGCCATACGTTGGTTACGTACTGGCGCGCAGAATGCGGAGAGGAGCCACGGCCGGAACTGTAAGCGAGGGAGACGTAGTGGGGAAGCGGAAAGCTCGGACGCATTCGGCGGCTCAAGTACAGAACGGTATGGTCAACCGCGAACTCTCCGTAGAAAGGAGGAGAACCGGATGAGCAAGACGAGTCTATCGGCCCCTGCTGGCCGCGCCAAACCTGGGAGCGGCCATCTCTTTCACCGGAAACTCCCGAATGGCACTCGGGGGCGGGTCTGGTGGATGAAGTACTACGTCCACGGTCGCCCGCGGTGCGAGAGTACTGGAACAAAGAACGAGGCCGAAGCCCGCCGGGTGCTCCAACAACGCCTCGCCGCGGTCGCTAAAGGGGAGCCAGTTCTCCCTCGGGTAGACCGCATCAAGTACGATGAGGTCGCCCAGGATCTCCGAGACTACTACGCGGCCAACGGCGACCGGAGCCTCGCGGAGGCCGGGTACCGACTCGCACACCTCGGCCGATTCTTCAGAGGGCGGCGGATCGCGATGCTCACCGCTGCCGACGTGACCCGGTACGTCCTGAAGCGACAGGCCAAGGAAGCCGCCAACGGCACGATCAACCGGGAACTGGCGGTGCTCAACCGGATGCTCCGGCTGGCCTACGAGAACCAGAAGCTCACGCGGCTGCCTGTCCTCCGCAAGCTCAAGGAGGCCGCCCCGCGGCAAGGATTCTTCGAGCGCGACCAGTACGAGGCAGTGTGCAGGCATCTCCCCGGCGATCTTCAAGTCGCCCTTGGGATCGCCTATGCCTTCGGCTGGCGGATGCAGAGCGAGGTCCTGATGCTCGAGCGGCGCCACTTCGACCTGGAGGCGGGGACGCTTCGGCTAGACCCCGGCACGACCAAGAACGCCGACGGGCGAGTGGTGTACCTCCCGGCCGACCTCAAGGCGGAGCTCGCCGCCCAGGTTGAGCGGGTGCGAGCCCAGGAGCGCCGTCTTGGCCGCATCATCCCGTTTCTCTTCCCGCATCTGCGGGGCCCGTACGTCGGGCGGCAGATCCGTGACTTCCGCCGCGCGTGGGCGACGGCCTGCAAGGCCGCGGGCGTCCCGGGGATGCTCCGCCATGACTGCCGCCGCACCGCCGTCAGGAACATGGTCAACGCCGGGATCCCCGAGCGCGTGGCCATGACGATCACGGGCCACAAGACGCGCGCCGTCTTCGACCGCTACCACATCGTCAGCCCCGGGGACCTGCAGGAGGCCGCCCGCAAGATGATGGGGTACACTTTTGGGGTACACTCGGGGGTCCCGGTTGACAGCCGTCCCCTAAGTGTGTAACTTTCCAGACACGGACGATTAGCTCAGTTGGCAGAGCGCTGGCCTCACATGCCAGAGGTCACTGGTTCAAGTCCAGTATCGTCCACCATGGAAATCAAATACTTGCGGGGCGGGCCACCGAGCCCGCCCCCTCTGTTATGCCCGTCGTTATGCCCGCGAGCGGCCGAGCACGGGCATCGAACTGGAGCACGCTGGGCGTGAACCCCGGGTTGGACTTGTCCCCACGGCTTCCTCCGCCGGGGTCACAGGTGGCGCGCCCGCTGCGTAGTGTCTACATCCTAGGTGAGGTCGTCGGCACCGAAGTAAGATTCCGTGGAACACGGTGATTTAGGGCTGTGCCGGACAAAAAGGCCGGAAATACTGGAGAGTGCTGGCCTCTGCTTCGCCTTAAGCGTACTCAGCGTTAAGTAGGCGTTCGAGCAGATGTCGTACTGCACGATAGCCAATCTCATTAGAGAGCACGTCAACAGGGCGATCATTGTAAAGGTCTTCGTGAGGCTCGCCGAAAAAGCGCGTCATTTCCTTAGGAGTGAGCCGATCGCCTACTGCGGCGACGAGTTCGGCGAGCCGCGCGAGCGTTCGCGCTTCGCGGGGCGAGGGCTGCCCATGGCCACGCTCCCACCGGGAAACACTCACGAGACTCACATTCAACCATTGCGCAAGCTGCTGCTGGCTGAGCGCAAGTTGCCTTCTGAGTTGCACAAGCTCCTTTGTGGAAAGATCCCGAACCTTTGCGCGAGGCACTTCGGCTCCTAGAGGACCCGGAGTTGCATGCTGCTCGCGCAGCTTTTTCAAGTCTCCCGCAACATGCTGCAAACGATCTAGAACCTTTGACGTCGTGCCCATACGCCCCTCGCACTGATCGATGTCATGGCCGGTAGGCGTTGCGCCGGACCGTTTCAACCCAGTTCGGCCCTCGCGTGGCTCTGATCTCGTCGAGAACGACGGAAAGGCGAGAACGTTGTGGGTCCCCATCCTCGCCAAGAATCTCCAGGACCGCCCCATGCTCCAGGCGCCCCACAGAGGCATTTTCGAGGAAAAGCACGAGGTTCACGCCGTCAGGGCGATCCATGCGCGAGGGGTACCAAATCCCTTGGGCCCCGACCGCCCGGGCGGCCCTGGCCACCAAGAGCCGGGCTTGATGGGTTGGGTCCCCGAGAATTTTAGGCCCGAGAATCTCCTCCTCCGTCAGTCCGATCACGCTGCGTTCCCCCTCCTCGCACAGGTTGATGCCCTCGGTGAGCCGAACAGCCACTCGAAGCAGGCGGAAGCCCTCGCCGGTGACTTCACGGATGCCCTGGGAGGCCTCGAAGATGGCCGTGTGCGGTCTGAGTGAGAGATACGAGGTCGGTGGATCCGGCAAGACGTGGAAACGACCGACATCGGCGAATGACCTGAGAAGGTCAGGTCTGGAGCGGGGCACGACGCGGAAGACCTCACTCGGTTGCCCACCCGACGCGATGCGAACGCTTCGCACGAAGGACCTCCGGTGACCCAGGGAAGGAACTCGAATTCCATGCGCTTAGCATAAGACGCGTCATTTTACTTGTCAATTGGAATAAAGACCTGTCTCCCCGGCGGCGGGATAAGGCCGAATCTCTCCAAAAATCAAAGGGTTAGATGAGGAGGGCCACTGGCTCACCTCGGCAGTGGTCACCGGCTCGGCGCCGGCCGCATCGCTGAATTCTTCCGAGGCTTTCCGAGACCCCCCCGGGGTATCCGGCCCGGCGTTATGCCCGCCGTCATGCCCGTGAGCTTCTGGGCCGCTTCCCGGAGATCCCCGGGGCTCACGATGTGGTAGCGGTCGAAGACGGAACGGGTCTTGTGCCCGCTGATGGTCATCGCGACCCGCTCGGGAATCCCGGCGTTGACCATGTTCCGCACGGCCGTTCGACGGAAGTCGTGGCGGAGTTTCCCCACCAGGCTGGCTTTCTTACAGGCCGTGTGCCAGCGCCGCTTGAAATCCTGAATGCGTGTCCCTCGACGTCGCCCCCGAAGGTGGGGGAAGAGGTAAGGGATGATCCTGCCGGTCTGCCGCTCGAGGGCGCGGACGCGCTCCACCTGGGCGACGAGGAGGGCCCTCAACTCCGGGGTCAGGTAGACCAAGCGTCCTTCATCATTCTTCGTTGTCCCCGGCTCGAGGCGGAGGGTCCCGGCCTCGAGGTCCAGCTGGCGCCGCTCGAGCGCCAACACCTCGCTCTGCATCCGCCAGCCGAAGGTGTACGCGAGGCTCACCGCGACCTGAAGGTCTGGGGGCAGACGTCGCCGCACGGCCTGGAAGTCCTCCGCCTCGAAGAATCCCTGCCGGGGCCCGTGCTCCTTGAGCTGGCGGATCAGGGGCAGGCGCAGGAGTTTTCCGTTCTCGTAGGCGAGCCTCAGCATGCGGTTCAGGATCGCCAGTTCCCGGTTGATGGTGACGTTGGAGGCGCCCTCGGCTTGGCGCTTCAGGGCATACGTGGTGACGTCGGCCGGGCCAAGTCCCGCAACTTTCCGGGCGGAGAAGAACGCCCGGAGGTGCGTAAGCCGGAAGTCCGCCTCGTCCACGTCACGAGCCCCCGTCGTCTGGTAGTGGCGGCGAAGATCCTCGGCCACCTCGTCGACCGAATCCGGTCGGCCCGTGGGAGGATCGGCTGTCCCGTCGCGACCCGGCCTTCGCGCTCCTTCAAGAACCGGGGGGCAAGGATCTCATTCGCAGTCCCCGTGCTTTCGCGGATCGGCCGACCGTCCCGGTAGTACTTCACCCACCAGATCTGCCCGGGTTTACCGTCTCGCGACTTCTGCTTGTAGAGGAACCCCATCCGCCCTTCCCCCAGCGTCCGCACCCTCGGCATTGATAGAGAGGTCGCTGCCGGCGCCGGACTGCCCCAAGCATACGGCCAACGGAGCTGCCGAGGGGATGTGCAAAATTTCAGACAGGTGAAGGGCTCCAGACGTTCCCAAAGGTCAGGACGCGCGGACAGCCCTGGCTCCGTGAGCAAGGGTTCGCGTCCCAGAAGGGGGACTGGTCTCATAAGCCTTCTTGCGAACTGACGCCCCTCGGGAAGTGGCCAACTTGCCGAGGGGTTTTTCGTTGGCTCCTTGGCTCGCGGGGGCCGGTTTTGGGTGAGTTTCAGGCCCTCGCGGGCACATTCTCGGGCACACCAACGGGAACACGCTCCGAGCGCTCGCGGGGCCCGGATCGGGCGGACTGTGGAGACCTTCTTCTGATCGCTCGTAGTGGTGGGAGCGCTGGCGTGACGGGCCTGCGCGCGTTGTCCTGAATGCGTTGTGACCGCTAGAGAGCACAGGACTGTCGGCGGTTCAATCCCGTTCCTGCCCACCCGTTCTTTCTGGCACTTACACGGAGCCGATCAGCGCGGGGAGAAGGCCGGTGCCGGTTTTGGTGCCGGTTAGTTAGTTTCCCCTGAATCCCAGGTCCGGGGACACTTCCCTCCGCGAACGCGATCCTTGCAATCCCCGACCCCCCAACGCCCCTCGCGAACCACTGGCGGAAAACCCCTCGGCAATC
The DNA here is from genome assembly GCA_016209385.1 of Candidatus Rokuibacteriota bacterium. Lineage (NCBI taxonomy): Bacteria > Candidatus Rokuibacteriota > Candidatus Rokuibacteriota bacterium. The sequence goes on along the minus strand of JACQWB010000253.1, from coordinate 6,856 downwards.
TGGGACGGGTTTTGGCCGCTGGCGAGCACATCTATGGGCGCATTGCGTATTTCGGCGATCGTGATCACCCAGATCGCTCCATCGTGATCACTTGGATCGGGCATCATGATCGGAGCGAAGCGACGCTGGGCAGTCGGTGGCTAACTCTCGAGCTTCCCCTCCTTTCTCCGTGAGGGTCCTTTTAGCACGATCCGGTGGGCGTTGTGAAGCAGTCGATCGCAGATGGCGTCGGCCAGGGTCGGGTCCCCCACATAGTCATGCCACTGCGCCGGGGGGAGCTGGCTGGTGACGATGGTGGAGCGGGTGCCGGAGCGGTCCTCGAGGATCTCCAGGACATCGCGGCGCTCGGCCTCCCCGAGCGGGACGAGCCCCCAGTCGTCGAGGACCAGGACCTCGACGCGGGCGAGCTGGCCGAGGAGCCGGACATAGGTGCCGTCGGCCCGGGCCAGGGCGCAGGCGTGGTAGAGGCGGGAGGCCCGCCAGTAGCGGGCGCGGTAGCCCTTGCGACAGGTCTGATTCGCCAGGGCGCAGGTGAGAAAGGTCTTGCCCACACCGGTGGCCCCGCAGATCAAGACCTGCTGGTGCTCCTCCACCCAGCGGCAGCTGGCGAGCTGCCGGATGAGGGCCTTGTCGAGTTCCCGCCTGGCCGGGTAGTCAATGGCTTCGATGCACGCGAGGGGCAGCTTGAGCTTCGCCTCTTGGAGAGCCCGGGTGAGGCGCTTGTTCTCCCGCGCGCGCCACTCGGCGTCGACGAGCAAGGCGAAGCGTTCGTCGAAGCTGAGGGCCGACAGCTCGGCGTCCTGCTGCTGGGCGGTCCAGGCCGCCGCCAGGGCCGTGAGCTTGAGGGCCTGGAGTTGCTCGAGGGTTTGGCTGTTGAGCATCGTCGCCTCCTTCCGGATGAGCCGATTGGGGACCCGGGGGCCCTCGCCTGAGGGCGCCAGGGCGTGTCGGGCGGTGGACCCCGCGGCGCGCGGGAGGTGCGCCCGAGGGTCGAAGCGCCGATTTCTGCGGGTCGGCGCGTTGGGGGCGAGGGCCTGGGCGCCTCCAGGAGCGCGTTCGATGAGGGCGGCCATATTCCAGTACCCCCTCTACTGGGCTTGGGGACCCGGCCCGGCGGTGGTCGACGCCTCGACGCCCTCCCCCCCGCCGGCCGGTCTTGGTAGTACTCCCGGCCGCGCACGTGCTCGTGCACCGGGGTCGGGCGGCTGGAGGACGGCGCGGCCTCAGGGAGCGGGAGCCGCTCCAGGCCGTGCTTGAGGATCGAGTCGACATGCCGGTAGGAGCGGGCGCCGGCGGCCAGCGCTCGCCCCGAGGCGGCCTCCAGGCGGGCCTCGCCGTAGCGCCGGCCGAGCCGCATGAGCCCCAGACAGGAGCGGTAGCCCTGCTCGGGATGCGGCCGATCGGCCAGGATCGCCTCGACGAGCGCCTGGGTCTGGCGCCCGATCCGGCCGGCCCACTCCGTCAGGCGGGAGGGGGTCCACTCGAGGTGGTGCTGATGCGCGCGGGGCATGTGCTCGGGGCAGGTGGTGTGGCGCCCGGGGGTGTCGTCGCGGACATGGGCGGCCACGCGCTGCCCCGTGTGGGAAAACACTCGACCGTCGTCGCGGTTACCCGGACATCGACCACCTCGTGGACGAGGGGAAAGGGGACCGAGTAGTAGTGCCGACGGATCTCGACGTGGTAGTCGATGTTGACCCGGGCGGTCTTCCACTCCGCGTAGACGAACGGCTCGGCGGGCAGCGGCCGCAGCGCGGGGCGGTCCAGCCGCTCGAACAGCTCCCGCCGGCTTGCCTGGTAGAGCCGCATCGGGCGGTCATTGAGTTCGTGGAGCCACTCAGCGATCCGGGCGTTGAGCGCGCGCAAGGCGAAGAACTGCTCGTGGCGGAGGCGGGCGAGGATCCACCGCTCGGCGACTTGCACGGCCACTTCGATTTTCGCCTTGTCCCGGGGCTTCGCCGGCCGGGCCGGCAGGATCACGGTGCCGTAGTGCTGGGCGAACTCCTCATAGGTGCGCTGCAGACCCGGCTCGTAGGGGCACGGGCGGACGACGCCACTCTTCAGCTGGTCCGGGACCACGGCGGCGGTGACCCCGCCGAAGAAGGCGAAGGTGCGCTGGTGGCTGGCGATCCAGTCAGGGACCTGCTGGGTGCGGGTCGCCTCGGCGTAGGTGTAGTTGGAGGCGCCGAGGACCGCCACAAAGAGTTCGACCTCGATCACCTCACCATGGGTCGGGTCGATGAGTCGGGGCTTCTTCCCGGCGTAATCGACGAAGCACTTCTCCCCGGCGCGGTGGACCTGCCGCATGGACAGGCCCCGGCGCTGGAGCCAGCGTCGGTAGATGTCGCAGAACCGGGTGTAGCGGTACCCGTCGGGGTGCTGCTCGAGGTACTCGAGGGGGAGGAGCTCCAGGGTCACGCCGGGCTTGCGCCGCTCGGCGTGCAGAGAGACGCAGTCCGGCTGGGGCCGATGCCGCGTGCCCGCCGCCTCCGGCTGGCCGTACAGCCGGGCCTCCAGCGCGTCGTCAGCGAGCGCCTGGACCTGGGCCCAATCCAGCCCGGCGGCCCGGGCCCGGAGCACGGTGGTGCCCACGGCGCCGTTGCTGATCCCCAGGCTGCGGGCCACCTCCCGGTGGCTCCGCCCCAGGGCCCACTTCTGCCGCAGGATCTCTCGGGTGTGTCGCATGGACAGTCGCTCGGTCGCCATTGCCTCCCTTTCTGGGAGGCTGGCGCCTCCGACCGCCCTGCGTCGCTATCTCCGGGCCACCCTCCCGGGACAGGATGCCCCACCCGGCGGGTGATCACGATGACCGATCTCGGTGATCACGACACCGATCCCGGTGATCATGATCAACTGATCTGGGTGATCATGATGCGCTGATCCGAGTGATCACGATGGACCGAAACGCGCAGTCACTTCTTGACTTATCAGGCAAACCATAGGTGGAGCAGCGGCCGGGTTTTTCCTCCTCTTTGATCTTAAAACGGACATGGGGCGGTCCCTCGGCCTCGCCTGCGGGCCGGTGCTCGCAGGCGCCGCGTCAATCCCGGCGCGGCAGCCGTTCAGGAGGTGCTGCCATACTATCCGGCCGCGCTTGGCCACGAGGTCGGAGACTTCTAGCTCAACCCGGTGCCCCGCCGGGCTTCAGGGAGCAAGCTGCTCCTGCCCAAGGTTGTAATATTGTTGTTGCAAATCGTGCCTTCAAAGGGCACGAATTGATTCAATGATATAACAAAGGCTTGATTTGATTATATTTATGGTGCAGAATGTGCCCTACGAGGGCACGAATTGCGCAAGAAAGGCACCGCTATCCTGAAGACCCTGGGGCGCCGGGCCGCCATGCTGGTTACGGCGCTCCACGAGCGCAACCGGACCCTTTTTACCGTCGAGGACGTGGCGGCCATCACAGGGCTCGGGGAGGCCTCCGCCCGGAGCTTCGCCCGGAAGCTGGTCGACCGGGGTGTCGCCGCACGCCTCAAGCCTGGCCTCTTCGTGCTGGTCCCCTTCGAGCTGGGGCGGGAGCGCGAGTACCTGGGGGATCCGCTGCTCGTGGCGCGGGCCCTCGCAGGCGGTGCCGCCTACTACCTCTCCCACGGCACGGCCATGGAGATCCACCAGATGGTCACCCAGCCGCGGCTGGTGGTTTACGTACGTACGCCCAAGCTGATCCGATCCCGGATGATCGGCGGGACCGAGTTCCGATTTGTCCACTGCAAGCGACGAGACCTGTTCGGGATCGAGCCACACTGGGTCACTAAGCAGGAGACGGTCCAGGTAAGCGATATCGACCGCACGGTGATCGACGGGCTCCGGCATCCAGAGTACTGCGGTGGGCTGACCGAGGTGGCGAAGGGGCTCTGGATCCAGCGAGAGAAGATCCAGGTCTCCGCGCTTGTGGAGTATGCGCTCCGCCTCGACGTGGGAGCAGTCGTCGGACGGCTTGGCTTTCTGCTCGAGCTCTACGGGATGGCGACGCCCGAGGCGCTCAGGGTGCTCCAACGCCGCCTTGGCTCCGCGTACGTTCTTCTCGACCCGGTGCTCCCGCGGGAAGGGAAGTATCTCCGCCGGTGGAGATTGCGCCTGAACGTCAGCCCGGACGAGCTTCGCGCCGTCCCCGCGGCCTGATCCCGTGATCCCGCAGCGCAATCTCTCTCTTCTCTCGAACCGCCTGGCCCGGGCCGGTGGGCGACGCATCCCTGAGGCCGTCCTCGAGCGGGACTACTGCCTCTCTTGGTTCCTGGTGGGGCTATCCCGGAGCCCTCTCCGCGAGCGCCTCGCGTTCAAGGGCGGGACCGCCCTCAAGAAGTGTTACTTTCCCGACTACCGCTTCTCCGAGGACCTGGACTTCACGCTGGTCGAGCCTCTCGGGTTTGAAACGATCCAAAGGGAGCTGGAAGAGCCCTTCGCGGTTGCCCACCGGGCATCCGGAGTGATCTTGAGGTACGCGAGGGAAGATCGCCATCCGCATGCGAACAGCTATACCTTCTACCTGGGCTATGAAGGCCCGCTGCCGGGCGGCCCTGCTGGCAAAGAGGTCAAGGTGGATATCACGATCCGGGAGGAAGTGGTCTTCCGGATCGAGCAGCGCCCCGTCCTGCGGGGCTATCCCGAATACGACGACCTGCCCGAGGATGCGAGGATCAGGGCCTACTCGCTCCCGGAGATCGCGGCGGAGAAGGTGGTGGCTCTCCTCGACCGGGCCCGGAACGAGCCCCGGGATCTCTACGACCTCTGGCACCTGATGGAGCACGGGCACGTGGCCGTCGCCCAGGCCATGGACGCCGTCGGCCGCAAGCTGGCAGCGCGGCAGCAAGACCTCCGAGGCCTTCGGGGAGTCCTTCGCAAGAAGGAGCCGCGCTACCGCCGGCTGTGGGGGACCCGGCTCTCCGCCCAGGTGGCGACGCTGCCGGACTTCGACGGGGTCTTCCGCGCGGTCCGGCGCGCGCTCCGGCAGGTCGGGGTTACGTGAGTATCTCGCGAGGTAGGGCAGACCTTCGTGGCAGCTCCGAACGAAGAGGCTGGTGACTATGATCGGGTTCTTTAGACGGCCGACTTTTGGCAGGGCGTCTTCGCGACGTTGCTTGGGACGCTTCTCGGATTTCTTCTCGCCATCGGGTGGGATCTCTTGAAAGACTGGAGGACGGAGACCAGGGAACGAGAACGGGCGATGAGGCTGGTCCGGGATGAAATCGGCACGAATGTCGCCCTTCTAGAATCGATCCGGGAGCACTTAGTCGAAGATTCTCAGCTCGCCAAGGAGGGAAAGCTTCGAGTCGATGCCCTGCCGATGCTACCAACGCAGGCGTGGCAGGCTACTCGTTTGGCAGGAAGTATCTCGGCATTACCTAGACAGTCCAGGGAAATCGGACAAACCTACCATAGAATCGCGGTCCTGAACCAAAGGCTCCAGGCTCGAGAACTTTTCAAGATCACGGCGCAGCCTTCTCAGTAACTTCAACGAACAGCGGGCGCTGATAAACGCGGGCCTGCTTCGGGAGGTTGACGAGATTCTCGACCGGCTCAGGAAACACTGAAAGGAGGCGGGTGATGGCGACCCATCGCTGGCAGAACGACGTGCACTACTACGAGTACTCGCCCGACTCGCCTGAGCGGTATGAGGGAATGGACGCCTTCAAGGTCTCAGAGGCGTACATTTACGCTCAACCGGATAGCTCAGTCGCGTTCGGGATCGTGATGGTGATCAGCGGGCGCGACCTCCTCGGTGGCATCACCATGGAGCAGGCGATCAACACAGCACGAGACCTGCTCCATAACATGGTGAAGCCCGACCTGGCCGGGAACCATTACGATGACGCCAAGAAGCTCACGGAGAGCAAGACGCTGCTCTACACCTGGAACGGGCAGTTTATTCGGCAGGCCTTGCCGTGATTGCAGTCGTGGCCGGAAGCATGCAGATCAGAACATCACGGGCTCGCGATTATGCGAATTTCGCCACGCGCGGCGTGCGGGCCTAGTTTTGGGCTGTCTTGGGTTTTCTGAGCGAACTGAGGAACGCCAGCGCAACAGGGGCCCGGCGCCAGGATTTTGCTAATAGATTGCTAACGTGTGACGCTGGCCCAATATGAGAAGACAAGAAAGACGATGAGATAGGGGATGCGTCACGTTTCGTCGTTTTTCTTGTTTCTCCATGGTTTCGGTGATATCGCGGAAACTCATAACCCAAAGGTCGCTGGTTCAAATCCAGCCCCCGCAACCAGTTCTGGCGAGGGGTTACGGTTCACGCCGTAGCCCCTTTGGTTTTCCAGCCCAACGGTCGGGTTTTGGGTTGACGGGCGTCCCCAACCGCGACGCCGAGCCCAATCACGCGGTGACCGCTCACCCAAGGGCCCCGGTTCCAGCCCCCGCAACCCCACAAGCAGCGAAAACCAAGAGATCGAATCGGTCGCCCCCCAATGACTTGCGGCAGCACCTTCGGTTAGTGATCCATCAGTCGCCGACCAGCGCGGCGGAGAGCGCGAGGTCTGGATGCAGATCGCCGGGCAGCGGGGGTACGTCATCTCAAGGCCCTATGCTCCTGGCGCCCTCACCCTCCCCGAGGCCTATCCAGGGGTATGCACTCGAATGGTGCAGTCTGGTGCACAATGGTGTAATATAGTGACATGGCTGAAGCAGAAAGATCTGTTCGTCAAAGCGTGTCTATCCCGACCGGTATCGCCAAGCGTGTGCGCGCGCTGGCCAAGACGAGGAAGACGAGCGCCAATCGCGTGCTCGTAGATTTGATCGAAGCCGGTCTTCAATCCAAAGAAGCCGAGAAGGAACGTTTCTTTTCGCTCGTGAATCGACTTACGGAATCTCGAGACGCTGCCGAACGGAAGCGATTGAAAGAAGAACTCGCGCG
>JACQWB010000252.1 GCA_016209385.1 Candidatus Rokuibacteriota bacterium | reverse complement strand
GTCTTAGGGATCTCCACCTTGGGCGGCTTCCGCGGCATGGGCTTCCGCACCCGCTGATGGACGGGCTTTTGCTTCACGCCCCGATGCTAGCACACGCGCGATGGACAGAGGGCGCGGCGACTGGGCCGCCGATCGCGCAGAGCAGGCAGCGGGTGGCACGGCCCCTCCCCACGCCTACGGCGTCGGGGGCCCGGCCCCACCCACGCCTTCGGCGCGGGTACCGGGCGCGCAGCGGGGCGGGGCGGGTGGGTATAGAGCGAGCACGGCCGGGGTGGTCGGCGGGACCGGGTACCCGCGCGGTGGGCGCGGGTGCGCTGCCGGCGAGAACTGAGGCTGCTCGCCGTGACAGGACCCGCCCGTCAATCCAGGGGCACTTCCTTCGAGAAGATCGTGAACGCCGAGCGACGCGTCTCGGCGAGCGCGACCTCGAGCTGACGCCGGCCGCGCTCCGCCTGGGGGATAGTGGCCTTGAAGAACTTCGTGTAGAAGTGGTCGGGCTCGACGACCACACGCGCCCTGAGCTTCAGGCCTCGGCGGTCGATCCTGCGGGCATACTTCATGGTGAACGTGGCGCCGGGAGCGAGGCGCGTGTCGTAGAACTCCCGGGAGAGGTCCAGCGGGGCCTCGCGCCCGATCACGCTCTCCTCGCGGCTCCGGGGGAGCGGCCGCCTGGCGGAATCCACCAGCTCGAGCCTGAGAAACACCTTTGGCGTGAGATAGGTCGGGAAGAGGTGGCCGACCCCTCGGTTCGTCACGGTGAGGGTTGCCTCCACCTGCTCGCCAGCCCGGTAGCTCGGCTTCGAGAGCTTGAGCTGGATCGTCACCCCCGAACGCACCATCTCGGGATCGTGGATCCCCCGCCAGAGGTGGCGCCGGTCCGGCATGTGACAGTCCTGGCACTGGGTCCCCTGCGCCGCGTACGGGCTGGCCTTCCACTCCTCGTAGGTGTTCTCGAGAAGCTTGCCGTTCAGGGCGAAGCCGTCGGCGTCGAACTGGTGGCAGCTCTTGCAGAACTCCGAGCGGAGGAAGGCCGGTGTCCGGGTGGCGCCGTTGTGCGGGAGCTGAGAGCGCTCCGTTGCCGACACCAGGCTGCCGTCCGGCTTCGGAGGCCCGAACCGCTCCCAGCCCCTGACGTGACAGGCGGCGCAGGTAATTCCCTCGGCCTGAAGGGCTCTGGAGAAGCTCGGGTTCTTCACGAAGCTCCCCCGCCCGGTTTTTTCGAGGCGCTCCAGCTGCTCGGCCAGCGGGGCGTGGCAGTTCTGGCAATCGCGCACGCCGGCCGGATCCTGCCGGATCATGTCCACGAGCTGACCCGCGACGCCGGGCCCCATCGCTTTCGCGTGGAGGCTCGTCCGCCAGTCGGCGAGCTGGGCCGGATGGCAGACGCCGCAGTCTTTGGGGGCGAGCGAGGCCTCGATCGGGGTGAACTTCTGCGGCGGACGGCCCTGGGGAGGCAGGGGACGCGCCCAGTGCCTGCCGAGAAATTCCAGGCTCGCCTGGTCCGCCGGCGGCGGCTGGGCCTTGGCCTGTTCGGCTACCCCGACAGGCGAGGAGAACCGCTCGGGCACGGGCGCCACGAGAGCCACGACGGCCAGCGCTGAAAGGAGGACCCAGGCGGCGGGGCGCCTCACGCGGTGCCTTCGAGCCCGGCGAGAAGCTCCCGGGCCCGGGTGAGCTCGTCGGGGGTGTTCACATTCATGAAGCAAACCGCCGGGTCCCGGTAGCGCGCCACCTCGGGCTCGGGGATCTCGCGGACGCGCACCCTGTCGAAGAAGCTGATGATCTTGAAGCGCCTCGCGCGGAGCAGCGCTTCCATGTGGGGGAGGCAGGCTTTGCCATAGAGCGCGTGCATCGTCTCGAGCCGATCACCCACCCGTGGGATCACCACGTCGGCGGTCCCGGCGTGGGAGACCACGAGCCGGACGACCTCGGGGTGGAGGAACGGCATATCGCACGCCACGGTGAAGGCGTCACCCCTGGCGGCGCGGAGCCCCGAATAGATCCCGCCGAGCGAGCCGTGATCGGGAAAGACATCGGGGACCATGGGGAGGCCGAGGAAGGCGTAGCTCTCGGGCGTGTTCGTGACGATCAGGAGGTCGGAGAGCGCAGTCCCCAGCGCTTCGACGATGCGCTCGATGATCCGCTTGCCCCCGAGCTCGATCAGCGCCTTGGGCTTCCCGCCCATGCGCGTCGATTTCCCGCCCGCCTGGATCACGCCCGTGACGGTCATCGATCCTCGGAGGGGGGCTCCGCCCCCCTTCCGATACCTCCCCCCCGAGAAGTTTGCGTGGGCAAAGCCCACGCTCGAAGCGGCGGAGAGCAACCGAAGACGATGGTAATCCTCATCCCGCGCCCCGGATCACTGTCGAGATGTCGAGGGCCCCCGCGCGGACGAGTCGTGGCGGTGAGACCGAGACGTCAAGGATCGTGGATGGCCGGCCTCCCCGTGTTGGCCCGCCGTCCAGGATCAGGTCGATCCGTCCCTCGAAGTAGCGCCTGACGCCGTCCGCCGTGGTCGGCGGCTCCGCCCCGCTCGGGTTCGCGCTGGGCGCCGTCACCGGCACGCCGCAGGCGCGAACCAGGGCGAGCGCGACGGCGTGGGCCGGCATCCGCATCCCGACTGTCCCCGTGCCGGCGGTGAGCTCGGTCGGGAGCTCCGGCGCAGCGCGCAGGACCAGCGTCAGCGGTCCCGGCCAGCAGCTGACCATCAGCCGTCGCGCCAGGTCGGGCACCTCCAGGGCGAGGGACTCGGCCATCTTCACCGAATCCACGAGGAGGAGGAGGGGCTTGGACTCGGGCCGCCCCTTGACCTCGAAGACCCGCGCCACAGCGGCGCCGTCGAGGGCGCTGGCGCCGAGGCCGTAGAAGGTCTCGGTCGGAAACGCCACGAGCCCGCCGCGCCCGATGCAGACAGCAGCCTCGCGGAACTTCTCCGGATCGGGAGCGAACGGGTCGACGGAGCGGAGTCGGGTGGGATTCGGACGATCGGGTGAGATCAGCTCTTCCTCTTGAGTTGCTCGGCGAGTTTCCGCGACCGCTCCTCCACCTCCGAAGCCTGGGCGGCCCTGAAGGCGGCGAGGCGCTTCCTCACGCCGTCGTCCGTGAGGGCGAGGATCTCCGCGGCGAGGAGCGCGGCGTTGGCCGCCCCCCACCCGCCGATCGCCATCGTCGCGACCGGCACCCCCTTGGGCATCTGGGCCATCGAGAGGAGCGCGTCCAGGCCGTTTAGCGGAGTCGACGCCATCGGGACGCCGATCACCGGGAGCGTCGTCTCGGAGGCGAGAAAGCCCGGGAGCGCCGCGGCGCCGCCGGCCCCCGCGATCAGCACCCGGATGCCGCGCCCCTCGGCCTCGTGAACGTAGCGACGGGTCCGGTCGGGAGTGCGATGGGCCGAGGCGACGACCACCTCGTGGGGGATCTGGAGCTGGTCGAGCAGCTTCACGGCCTCGCGCAACACCTCCAGGTCGGAATCGCTCCCCATCACGATCCCGACCCGCGGAGCGTCTTTCGGCATTGTCCCTCCCGACGAGCGTTTCGTCATGCCTTCGCGTGCGCCAGCGCCCTCCGGCCGATGTCCTTCCGGTAATGCATCCCCTCGAAGCCGATCCTGCCGACGGCCTCGTAGGCTCGGCCGATGGCCGCAGCGATGTCCCCTCCCAGCGCGGTCACGCCGAGCACCCGGCCTCCTGCCGTGACCAGAAGGCTGTCCTTGACGGCGGTCCCGGCGTGAAACACGGTGACGCCGGCCAGGGCCTCGGCCTCCTCGATCCCGGCGATCGTCTTGCCGCTCTCGTAAGCGCCGGGATAGCCGCCGGAGGCGAGGACGACGCAGACCGCCGCCGCGGGCCGCCACCGGACTGCGGTCGGCAAGCCGCCGCCACGCGCGACGGCGGCGAGGAGCGGGAGCAGATCCTCGCCGAGCCTGGGCAGGAGGGCCTGGGCCTCGGGATCGCCGAAGCGGCAGTTGAACTCGAGCACCTTCGGGCCGTCGCGCGCGATCATGAGACCCGCGTACACGACGCCCCGGTAGGGCCGCCCTTCGGCCGCCATGGCGGTCACCGTGGGCGCCAGGATCCGCTCCATCACCTCCCGGTGCAGGCGCTCGTCGATCACAGGCGGGGGCGAGTACGCCCCCATGCCGCCGGTGTTCGGCCCTCGGTCGTCGTCGAAGACGGTTTTGTGGTCCTGCGCCGCACCGAGGGGGAGTACCCGTTCGCCATCGGTCAGAGCGAAGAACGACGCTTCCTCGCCTTCGAGGAACTCCTCCACCACGATCTGCTCGCCCGACCGGCCGAAGGCCTTCTCTTCGAGGCAGAGCGCGACGGCCCTGTCGGCTTCCTCGAGGCTCTGACAGAGGATCGCCCCTTTCCCGGCCGCCAGGCCGTCCGCCTTCACGACGAGCTGAGGGCCCAGTTCGCGGCAGAATGCGCGCGCGGCACCGGCATCCTTAAAGACCCCAAACCGTGCGGTCGGGATTCCGTGCTTGGCCATCAGCCCCTTGGCGAAGGCCTTAGAGGCCTCGAGATCAGCCGCCGCCTTCGTCGGGCCGAAGATGGCACGGCCCTGGGCCTGGAACGCATCCACGATCCCCGCGGCGAGAGGCTGCTCGGGCCCGACGACCGTGAGATCGATCCGCTCCTGACGGACCAGCGCCAGGAGGTCCTCGATCGCATCAGCCTTGATGGCGACGCATCGCGCGAGACGGGCCATCCCGGGGTTGCCCGGCGCGGCGTAGAGGGCGGAGAGGCCCGGACTCCGGGCCAGCGCCCAGACCAGCGCGTGTTCTCTGCCGCCGCTGCCGATCACCAGCACCCGCATCTCATTCGTCCTCCGGTTCGGTCAGGTGGCTGCGCGCGACAGCAGCCCACGGGCTCGCCCGGTCCAGCTGCAGGTAGATCTTCCAGTGGCGCCGCGCCTCCTCGTTCTCCCCCGTGCGCGCCAGGAGCGAAGCCAGGTTGAAGTGGGCGTCGGCATAGCCGGGGTCCTGCTCGAGGCTCCGGCGATACCACTCCGCCGCGGCCGCGGCGTCGCCGAGGTCCTCGTGGAGCGAGCCCAGGTTGTACGCGGCCTGGACGCACGCGGGGTCGGCCTCCAGCGCGACCCGGTAGCACTCGCGGGCCTCGGCGTAGCGGCCCATCCGGTGGTGGAGCAGGCCGAGGTTGTTCCACGCCGCCGCGTACGTGGGGTCGATGACGACGACGCGTCCGTAGGCCTCCACCGCCTCCTCCCAGCGCGCCGGATCCTGGTCCAGCTCGCTGGCGCGCTGAAACCAGACCTCGGCGGCCTCGGCGGGCGGGACGAGCGGGCGCACGACCCCTCGGGCCAGCGTGTTCTCCACCGCCGACGCCAGACCTTCGACGTCCAGAGCCATCACCGTCTGCCCGCTGCGCGGATCGAACCTCACCCGCTCGCTCTCGGCCAGGAGCTTCCCACCCTCCAGGATGAGCCGGATCTCGGCCAGCGGGGTCTCGGCCTCGGGCAGGAACCGCTTCAGGTCGTCGAGGGCCTGGCGGATCTGGCGGACCGTCGCGCCGGTGTCCAGGAGGTCGGCGGCGACCCTGAGCCCCACGACTTCCCTGAAGCGATAGCCAGCCCCCTCCGGCTTGAAAAGCCCGAGCCGCCTGAGCTGGGCCGAGCGCCTCGGCGTGATCCGAAGGAGCCTGACCACCTCCCGGTGGCTGATGAGCCACTCGCCCCCGCCCATGCGCGTCCTCGCCCTTCGGTGGGGGCCCCGTTGGCCCCCTCCTAAGCCTCCCCCCTCGAATCGGTTGCGCGGGCAGAGCCCGCGCTCGGACGCGGTCGAATTTCGGCAGCGGCATTACCTCGACACCCTCCTAGTGGCGGAAGTGACGGATCCCGGTCAGGACCATCGCCATCCCGTGCTCGTCGGCGCAGGCGATGACCTCCTGGTCTCTGACCGAGCCTCCGGGGTGGATGACCGCGGTCGCTCCCGCCTGCGCCACGACGTCGAGCCCATCGCGGAACGGGAAGAAGGCGTCCGAGGCGCACACCGTCCCCCTGGTCTCGAGCCCGAGCTCCTTCGCGCGCAGGACGGCGAGCCGCGCCGCATCCACGCGGCTCATCTGTCCCGCCCCGACGCCGATCAGCTGGTCGCGGGTGGCGAGGACGATGGCGTTGGACTTGACGTGCTTCGCCACCTTCCACGCAAACCGAAGCCCCGCCCACTCCTCGGCGGTGGGCGGGCGCCGCGAGACCACCGTGAGCGCGCCCTCATCCAGATCTTTCGCATCCGCGTCCTGCACCAGGAGCCCGCCCGGCACGCTCCGGTACTCGAGGCGCGGCTGCAGGAGACTTCGACGGTCGCAGGGCAGCTCCAGGACCCGGCACTTCTGCTTCGTCCGCCTGAGCTCCTCCAGCGCGGCGGAGGCGTACGACGGGGCGATCAGGACCTCGATCAGGATCCCGGCAAGCTGCTTCACCGCTTCGAGCTCGAGCGGACGGTTCACGCCGACGATCCCCCCGAAAATGGAGACCGGGTCCGACGCCTTCGCGCGCCCCAGCGCCTCGGCCACGCTCGCGCCGAGACCGACTCCGCACGGGTTGGTGTGCTTGATCACGACGGCGGCGGGCTCGTCGAACTCCATCACGAGACCGAGCGCGGCGGAAGCGTCCAGGAGATTGTTGTAGGAGAGCTCGGGACCGTGGAGCTGGCGCGCCGCGGCCAGCCCGAACGGGGAGGCGTCCACAAGCCGGTAGAACGCCGCGCTCTGGTGGGGATTCTCGCCGTAGCGGAGCTGCCGGAGCAGCTCGGCCTCGAGCTTCAAGACGGGCGGGAACGCCGGCTCTGCAGACGCCTGGGCGGACCGCGGCACGGCCTGGGGATCGCGGAACCAGGCCGCGATCGCCGCGTCGTACTGGGCCGTCCGGCGGAACGCCTCGCGCGCCAGGCGGTAGCGCGTCTCCCTCGAGAGCCCGCCGCGCTGTCTCAGCTCGTCGAGGACCGGCGTGTACTGGCCGGGGTCGGTGAGCACCACGACCGATTCCCAGTTCTTGGCCGCGGCCCTGATCAGGGTTGGGCCGCCGATGTCGATCTGCTCCACCGCCTCATCCGGCTCGACGCCGGGACGCGCGACGGTTTGCTCGAACGGGTAGAGGTTGATCGCGACGAGATCGATCGGCGGGATCCCGTGGGCCTGGAGCTGGGCAAGGTGCTCGGGCTTCTCGCGCCGCGCCAGGATCGCCGCGTGAATCTTCGGGTGAAGCGTCTTCACCCGCCCGTCGAGCATCTCGGGGGCCCCCGTCACCTCCGAGACCTCACGCAGCGGGATCCCCGCCTCGCGGAGGACCTTCGCCGTCCCCCCGGTGGAGAGGATCTCCGCCCCCAGGGCGACCAGCCCGCGGGCGAGGTCCACCACACCGGCTTTGTCGTGCACACTGACCAGCGCCCGCTTGATGGAACTCATCGTCCGCCCCGGCCGCTCCCTTCGGGTGCGCCGGCGGTGCGGGACCTCCCCCCGCCCAGGACAGCCCGCACGCCGAAATAGGCGAAGGCATCCTTCAGGTTCGAGAAGAGCCGCTTGAAGGTCGCCATCTCCGGGTTCGTGACGTACTCCATGGTGAGGCTCACGCGCTCCTCGCCCTCGCCCAGCGGGGTGATCGCGTGGTAGAGCTTGTCGCCGTTGAAGATCACGATCGAACCCGGGACTGTGGCGAGCTCGAGCTCGCGCGTCTCCCGTCCGGGGTCGTCCTTGTAGAGCTGGCAGACGAGGCGCGAGCTCGACCGCTCGACCAGCCCCACGAGGACCGTGTACCGGGCGCCCTTGTAGTACGAGGTGTCGTAGTGGAAGCCGATGTGATCACCGGGCTCGGTGTAGTAGTAGAGCGCGCAAGCGTGCGGGTCGTTCTCGGGGCACGGCATCACGCGCGCATCCGCGAGCCGGCCGAGGAAATCGACGAAGGCGGGGGACTTGTAGAGGTCGAGGAAGACCGGCGCCTTCTCCGAGAGCGCGTAGTAGCTGACGCTGCCGCCCTTCTTGTGCCGCGGGATGTAGTTCCGGTGGAGGTTGGGCTTGAGCTTCTCGACCTCGGGGACGATGTGCCGCTCGACAACGTCCGGCGACAGGAACCGCTCGAGGAAGACGAGCTCGTCCTGCTCCCAGTACTGGCGCCGGACCTGCTCAAAGTCCAGGCCCGCGACCGCAGCTTCGACCGCCCGCGCCAGGTTGTTCATGGGCACAAGACCGCTGGCCTCATTCCTCACCCGGCAGCACGAACGGGACGGATGCTCCTGAGAGTCTCTGCGTCAGCGGCCTGCGCTCGATAGAGGTCCCACCGAAGCTGAAGGTTCATCC
>JACQWB010000251.1 GCA_016209385.1 Candidatus Rokuibacteriota bacterium | reverse complement strand
CTGGGGGAGGCCTCGGAGGGGGACACCCACGCCTCCGGCGTGGGTACCCGGGCCCCCTCCGATTGTCCTAGCTTGCCTGGGTCGTCACGGTCACGCGGCCTTCTTCGACCACTACCTCTTCGATCACCTTGGGCACGGGCCAGCGCATGAGTCTCGGCCCCAGCATCCAGGACAGGAACCACGTGCCAGCCTCCAGGGTGCCGATGCGAAACCCCGTGGGCTCGAGGCGGAGGAACTCCCGCTCCTTGCGCACGCGCCCGTGCTCGAGCCGCACGCGGCCCTGAATCACGATCCAGACGGGGCGCTCGGTCCGAGAGGCCGGCAGCGCGTCGGCCAGGTAGTTGAAGGGGACTCCCCTCAGGAGGGTCTTGAAGGGGGTGCTTCCCTGGATCACGACGAGCCCCGGGTTCAACTTCACCACGAGCGGCGAAAAGGGCATCCGGGCGTTCTCCTCGAGGTGACGGGCGAGAAACGCGTTGATCTCCTGTTCGGTGAACACGATGCGGTCGGTGCGGGAAGACTTCAGCGTGTCGCGGCGCACGACTTCGAGGATCTTTTGTTGAGCCCGCAGGCCGTCGGCGCTCGTCCATTCGGGGCTCGGGGGCGCTTCGGGAAGGTAGAAGATCGACGAGGAGAAGACCAGGGCTCCACCCACCATGATGCCGAGTCCCACCAGGATCACCGCGAGGAGGAGACAGCCGAGGCACCCGATCCTCATGGTTGAACCGTAACACTTCTCTCATCGGCGCAGCAATAAAAAGGCGGCGCTGACGGCGGGCAGAGACAGCACGAGCGCTGCCCGGTGGCCGTCCGCGCCGGAAGCAGCGCCCGCAGGTTGGGGTTCTGAGGCTATCGCTTGCCGACTTCCCGCAGGATCTCGTGGAGGTCCCTGTAGAACACCTCGTTGTCGCTCATGCCTTGCCGCAGGACGCCTTTGATCTGCGGGAGGTCGTTCGAATTGACGACGACGTTGACGCTCTTGGCGAACGCCATCATGTTGTCCAGCGTCTTGAACTGTTTCCCCAGGAGCCCGACGAAGATGTACCGCCGGCTCGCCATGGGCATCGACCGGATCGCCTGGAGGACCGGGTTGTCGTGGGGCGTGGCGCCCTGGAACTCCTCGTCCAGCACGACAACCTCGTACGCGATCTTGCGCATCCGCTCGATGGCGTCGGACGGGCTCCCGGCAATGTGAACCTTGAACCCCAGCTCCTGGAGGGCCCCTTTGATCGCGCCCTGGGCCTCGGCAGCGTCGTGGCAGACGAGGGCGAGCCGCTGATTCTCCTCGAACGCCTCGTGCTCCGCCGCTTCCGGGCCCGCCATCGTCCCGCTCACTTCTTCTTGATGGACTTATCGTAGTCCCAGTCCAACTTCAAGCCTTCGATGTCCGTCGTCTTCTCGCCGCGCTTCTGGTGGACCTTGTCGATCCCCCGCTGCACGACGGCCTTGCGTGTCGCGTAGGCCACGGCCGTCTCCTCGGTGATGAGGCCGGCCTCGAAGGCGCGGATGATGGCCTGGTCGAAGGTCTGCATCCCGAAGGGCTCGCTGGCCTCCTGGATCTCGTAGAAGGTTTTCCCTTCCGATTCGCCCATCAGGATGGATTCCCGCGTCCGGATGTTGTTGCCCAGGATGTCGTGGACCGCCACCCGCCCGCCGCCGACCTTCGGGAGCAGCCGCTGGCCGACGACCCAGCGGATCGTGTCCGCCAACCGCTGCCGGATCTGCTTCTCCTCCTCCTGGTCGAACATGCCGACGATGCGGTTGATCGTCTGGCCGGCGTCCACGGTGTGGAGCGTGCTCAGGACGAGGTGGCCAGTCTCGGAGGCCTTGAGACCGAGTTCCACGGTCTCGCGGTCGCGCATCTCGCCGACCAGGATGATCTTCGGGGCCTGCCGGAGGGCCGCGCGGAGGCCGTTGGCGAACGCGTCGAAGTCTCCCCCCAGCTCCCGCTGGTTGAAGGTCGCCTTCTTGTTGGGATGGACGAACTCGACCGGGTCCTCCAGCGTGACGATGTGGATCGCTCGGGTCTCGTTGAACTCGTTGAGCAAGCCGGCAAGGGACGTCGATTTCCCGCTTCCCGTTGCCCCGGTCACCAGGATCAGGCCGTTCTTTTCGCCGGTCATTTTCTTGAAGGCCTCGGGGAGCTTGAGGTCCTCCAGCGTCGGGATCTTCGTCTCGAGCTTCCGGAGCACGATGGAATAGCTCCCGCGCTGAGAGAAGACGTTGACGCGGAACCGGGCCTTCCCGGGGAGCGAGTAGGAGAGGTCACAGGAGCCTTCCTTGACCAGCATCTGGCTGAGGCGCCGGTCGCCGTTGATCAGGTTGAGCGCGAAGATCTCGGTCTGGAACGGCGTGAGGTCCTCGATCGCGGGGTTCACCGGGACGGGGGTGAGCTGTCCCGAGGACTCGACCTGGAGCGGGCGAGCCACTGAGATGTTCAGGTCGGAGACATTGTCGTGGGAGTCCAGCATCGCTGTCAACAGCTCGTCGATCTCGAGTTTTCTCATGGCCGGTATCCTCCCTCGTGCGGGTTCGACAGCCTCGCCTACTGGTTCAGCTCGTCGGGCGGCGTTTTGAGGAACTGGAGAAACTTGCTCTTGTCGATCGCCTTGTCGTACGCGTCCTCGGGGCTGATCCACTTCTTTTGCAGCACGTCCAGGATGGCGTCGTCCAGCATCTGCATGCCCAACTTTTTGCCCGTCTGCATAATTGAAGGGATCTGATGGGTCTTCGACTCCCGGATCAGGTTCCCGATGGCGGCGTTGCAGACCATGATCTCCAGAACGGCGCAGCGGCCCGGCTTGTCGACCCGCTTGAAGAGGTTCTGGGCCTCCACGAGCTTCAGGCTCGTGGACAGCGTGTTGCGGATCTGCCCCTGTTCCTCGGCCGGGAACACCTCGATGACGCGGTCCACCGTCTTCGGCGCGTTCGTCGTGTGCAGGGTCCCGAAGACCAGGTGGCCGGTCGCGGCTGCTTCCACCGCGAGCCGGATCGTCTCCAGGTCTCGCATCTCGCCGACCAGGATGATGTCCGGGTCCTCGCGGAGCGCCCCACGGAGCGCCGCGGAGAACGACTTGGTGTGCGTTCCGACCTCCCGGTGGTTGACCAGGCACCCCTGGCTCTGGTGCACGAACTCGATGGGGTCT
>JACQWB010000250.1 GCA_016209385.1 Candidatus Rokuibacteriota bacterium | reverse complement strand
CACGAACATGCCGTGGATCCTGATGTTGTGGGCGTGGAAGCGCTCGATGGACCGCTCGATCTTGGCCAGGTCCTGTTTCTTCTGGAAGAGCTTGAGGGTCCGCGGGTTAATGGACTCGAACCCCACGTAGACGTTGAAGCAGTTTGAATCCCGCATGAGCTGGAGGAGCTCCGGGTCGTCCACCGTCTCGGTCCGGACCTGGGCGCCCCACTCCGGGGTGAGCCCTTCCCGGATCATCCGGGACAGCAGCTCCTTCACCCGCTTCTTGTTGGCTGTGAAGATGTCGTCGGCGAAGAAGGCATAGAGGTCGTCCCGGTGGAGCCGGAGCTCCTCCAGCACCCGGTCGATCGAGTGGGTGCGGAAGGCGTGCCCGTACATCCCCGGCACCGAGCAGAAGGTGCAGGAGAACGGGCAGCCGCGGGAGGTGGCGATGGAGACCACGCCGCCCGACTTCCAACCGGTGATCAGGTGGTAGTCGGGGATCGGGTTGACGTCCAGGTTGGCGATCTTGGGGCGCTCGGGGTTGTGGACCGCGCGCCCCTCCGCGTTGAGGTAGGAGAGGTTCTGGATCTTCTCGACCCCCGAGCCGGCCTGGATCGCGTCCACCAGCTCCTGGAAGGCGAACTCGCCTTCGCCGCGCACCACGTAGTCGGCGTGCTGGAGCCCCTCGTCCGGGAGAAACGTGACGTGGGTCCCGCCGACCACGGTGAGGATCCCGGCCTCGCGGACCTGGTCGGCCAGGCGGTAGGACTGGGGAGCCGTCGAGGTGATCGCGGAGATGGCGACGAGGTCGGCCGACAGCAGTTCGCCCATGTCCACGGGATGGATGTCCTCGATATAGACCCGCACCTCGTACCCTTTGTTCCTCATGATGGTGGCCAGCAGCACAGACCCTAATCGCGGAATAGTTATGCGGCTGTAGACGTGTAGGTGCGTGGACTTGGGCTCTACGAAGACGAGCTTCTTCAGCTGGCGCCGCATTGGATCCCTCCCGATGGCTCGCCGGTCAGGAGTAAATTGCCGCAACCCTAGCACCCGGGGGGGCGATTGTCAACTGGACCGGCTGGATCCCTCCTCAGGGATTTCCCCCCCGCCGATGCCGGGATTTACCTGATTCCGCCTC
Organism: Candidatus Rokuibacteriota bacterium; assembly: GCA_016209385.1. Taxonomy (NCBI): domain Bacteria; phylum Candidatus Rokuibacteriota; species Candidatus Rokuibacteriota bacterium. Next base: position 4,378 of record JACQWB010000250.1, on the reverse strand, counting down.
AGGCCTCGGGCAACCATGCTGTTTTGGGACGCACACACCTGACCATGCCACACCTGACCATGCGGGGTACCGCTGAGAGCTACATGGAGGCGCCATACCTCACGACGCAGCCTTGGGGGATGACCCCCCGGCAGGTGCTTCTCCAGCTCTATGACTTCGCCGTCGACGGTTGCGTGGCCCGGGACATGCGGCGGGCCGGAGCGGCTCTGGAGGAACTGATCGCGGCACTGGACTTCAGCCACGAGGCGACCGCCCCCGGTCTCTACCGTCTCTACGAGCACGCCCTTCGGGAGGTGAGAGCGGAGCGCTACAAGGTCCCCCTTGGCATTCTCCGGGAGCTCCGCGACGCCACCGCGCTTCGGACCCTCCTGACGCCGGCCCTGCTCGCCAAGCTGGCCAGCCGGGCCCTGCCCCAGGATCGCCTGCCGCTCCCGTCGCTCAAGGACCAGTAGCCCTTCCCCACCAGGCCCTCCTCGTCATAAGATCTCGTTCCGGCTGAAGGTTACCGCTCCCCGCCGATCTTTCCGAGTTCGGCCAGGATCGCCCCCCGTTTGTTCGCGTCATCGGCGGCCTTTCGCTCGACAAGCGCGGCCTGCTCGAGGCAATCCAGCACGCAGCGAACGCCACGACGAGAACACCGCGCACGCGCGGCTTTCTTCTTGCCAGGCTCGTCATCCGCCGCGTAACTTACCGCCGCATCCGCACATTTATCCGCCCCGTGTCGGGGGGCAGGTTCTGTTCGCGCGCGAGCGAGGCGGTAGGCGGTAGTAGGAACGATCATGGTCCTCGGCTCCTTGACAGAAGCATTGGGCCGGTGATACAAAAGGGCGCCCCGATGGCTCCCACGATCTTTGTCACCCAGCCGATTCCAGAGAACGCTCTGGCCCGACTCCGAAAATTGGGGAAGGTGGAGCTGAACCCGGATCCCCTACACATCATCACGAAGTCGGAGCTGATGGCGGCGCTCACGCGGAACGAGTACCTCTTGTGCCTCCTTCACGACCGCGTGGACGCCGAGGTGATCAATGAAAGCCCGAAGCTCAAGCTGATCGCTTCGATGGCCATTATTCCTGCGGGGATCGACATGGCGGCCGCGACGGCGCGGCGGATCCCCGTGACCACGATTCCTCCCGTTGTCACTGAGGCGACGGCCGACCTGCACTGGGCGCTGCTCATGACTGTGGCCCGGCGGGTCGTGGAAGCGGACGGCGCCGTCCGCTCCGGCCTCTTCCCGGGAGCGCAGTCCATGTATCTCGTCGGAGGCGAGGTGAACGGCAAGACGCTGGGCATCGTGGGCCTCGGCAGAATCGGCGAAGCCGTCGCGCGGCGGGCTCAGGGCTTCGGCATGCGGATCCTCTATACCAAGCGCAATCGGCTGGACGCCTCGCGCGAGTCCGCCCTGGGGGCCGCGTACCGACCGCTGGATGATCTCCTCGGAGAGTCGGACTTCGTCTCCGTCAACGTGGCGTTGACGCCGGAGACCGTCCATCTCATCGGGCGCCGGCAGCTCGGGCTGATGCGCCCCTCGGCCTACCTCGTGAACACCGCCAGGGGTCCGATCGTCGATGAGCAGGCCCTGGCGGACGCCCTCGAGCGGAAGCAGATCGCCGGGGCTGCCCTCGATGTCTACGAACACGAGCCCCGGGTCGAGCCGCGGCTCCTGAGCCTCTCGAACGTGGTGCTGACACCCCACATCGGCAGCGCTGCCCTGGAGACCCGTACGCACATCGCGTCCATCGTGGCCGAGAACATCGTCGCGGTAATCGAGGGGCGGCGGCCGCCGAACCTGTACAACCCCGAGGTCTACGCGTGAGCTGGACGGGCGATCCCTCGCCGGCCCGCGCCCCGGTGGGGTGGGAGCCGAAGTAATCGATGTACGGCTACGCGCGCGGGCAGTTCCAGGTTGACTACGAGGCACGGGTGGACTTCGACCGCCTGCGCCTGGCGCGCGTCGCGAAGACCCAGCAGGCCATGCGGGCGAAGGGCCTGGACGCCCTCGTCCTCTGGAAGGACGAGAACGTCCGCTACCTGACCAGCCTCCGGGCGATCATGCTCCAGTACCGGTCCACGACGCAGTACGGGGTCATCCTCTTTCCCGAGGGACAACCGGTCCTGTTCCTGTCCGGCGGCGAGTACGCTCGGGCGAAGGAGGTGATGCCGTGGATCGGCGACTTCGTGATCATCCCGATCATGGAAGAGGTGGGGATGGTCGAGGCCGTGACGGCGGAGCACACGGCTCGGGTGCTCCGCGAACACGGCGCGGAGGGCGGGCGCGTGGGCTTCGACGGGATGACGATGCCCCAGCTCAACGCCTACACGAAGCACCTCAACCGGGCGCAGATGGCCGACGGCGAGACCTTCATGCAGGAGGTTCGCCGGGTCAAGCTGCCCGAGGAGATCCAGCTCTTGCGAGAGGCAGCGGCCATCGCTGACGCCGTGACCGAAACCGCGATTGAGGCGGTCAAACCCGGCGTCCGCGAGTGCGAGGTGGCCGGCGAGGCGATGCGCACGCTCTTCCGGCTCGGGGGCGAGTTCGCCCACCTCGCGAGCCCCTTCGTCTCCTCGGGGGAGCGCATGTCCCCGCCCACGCGCTTCGCCACGGACAAGATCATCCGGAACGGCGATCTGGTCTTCATCGACATCGGCGCCTGCTGGAACGGTTACTTCTCCGACGAGGGACGGGCCGTGATCTGCGGCACGCCTTCCGACATCCAGCGCAAGGTCTACCGGACCGTCTATGACTGCCTGATGGTCGCCCACCGGGGTCTGCGTCCCAGCCGCACGAACAACGAGATAGCGGCAGAGATCAAGCAGGTGGCGGCCAGGGCCGGCCTCGAGCAAAACCTCCTCCACCTCTTCATCGGCCACGGGCTCGGGATCTCCTCCAACGAGCCGCCGTACATCGGCGAGCCCCAGCGGGGCTCGAGCGAAGTGGTGCTGGAACCGGGGATGGTGCTGGCCGTGGAGCCGCTCATCTGGGTGGGAGGCGTCCGCGGCGGCGGGGGGGTCCGGCTCGAAGACACCTTCGTGGTGACCGAGGGCGAGCCCGAGGTCCTGACGCGGTGCGGGTTCGACGAGCGCCTTCTCTGAGCCCAGGGGGAGGTCATCAAGAGGGGTACAGGAACCGGCTCTACTGAGCCGCCCGCGGCCCCGGCGGCCCCCGGGGAGCCACTCCTCTCCTCGTAGCCGGGGGCCCACCGCGTCAGCGTTCCCCTTGACCGGGGCTTCATCCGCGCTTTAGCATCGGCCATGCTCCCGATGCTGGGAGACGCGGGAGCAACAGCCCCCGCGGCAGGTTTCTCCCGTAGGCCGGTGGGATTTCCTGCCGCCGCTTGGGCGGGGTGGAGCGGACCGGGGCTCCGACTACGGCCGGAGAAGGGCCTTTGTGCTTCCTAGGCCCTTCTATAGTTGCCCGTCAAAGAATTCCCTGTCAAACTACCGATTGTGCCTAAATTGTGCTCATGCTTAGGTTACTCAGTTGATCATGCTGCAATAGACAGGGCTTGCCCGTGGAGTGCGGAAAGCTTGCGAATCGCCCTTCCGGATATGCAATGAAATGGGGAGCGTGCTAGCCTGCAGTTCGAGAGTTGCTGCAGGGAACTCAGTATTTGGAAAGTACTCATGGTTCTCCCTAACAAGTATAGTTTAGTGGCGATCCGAGCCTCAGGTGTTGCCGGTGACGGCCATGGTCGGGTCCGCCTAGCGGTCGCCTTCGAGCCGGCGAACCCGCCGGTCGAGGTCGGTGTACGACGCCGTGAGAAGAGCCGTCAGGTCCCTTCGGGTCTCACGGATCTCCTCTCGGAGGTTATGCTCGAGCCGATCCACGCGCTCGGCCAGCGCCGTGACGCCTTCGGCGACGAGCCGGACCTCGGCGCGCATCCCTTCGGCGATCACGTCGAAGTGGCGGCGGGTCTCGTCGAATTGGGCTCTGATTTCGGGGTCCATCGCCGTCGTGGCAACAGCCTACCACGCGGCGTTCAGCCCGGACAAGAGCGTATCCGATTTTCGACACCTTCGGGCTAGACGGGCCCGTTATCCGTGTGTAGCAAGGAGGACATGGCGCGGGGGGGTTGGTCCCTCAGCGACGGGCATGGCGGTCTCCGGGGATCGCGCCGAGCAGTACCGCTCTGCGAGCCGGGGCGTTCTTGACCTGCCGGCGCCCCCGCGCTACTGTTGGCCAGGGGAGAGTGACCGTGAAAACGATCACCGTGACGCCCGAGGAGATGAACCGGAGGACCGTGCGTTTCAAGAACCTCGAATCGTACCAGGTCCAGCAGGAGCGGGCGAGCGGCATCCCCCGACCCGTTCTCGAGCGGATCGCCGCGCACCGCGTCTACCCGATCATGGTGCCGAGGACCTACGTCGGGCGCGGCGGCTT
>JACQWB010000249.1 GCA_016209385.1 Candidatus Rokuibacteriota bacterium | reverse complement strand
CCTCGGGACTCTCCTCGCCTGCGGCACGTCGGCAGCCCCGCGGCTCGAAGATCCACTCGGGCCTCGCCTCGGGACTCTCCTCGCCAGCGGCGCGTCGGCAGCCCCTCGGCTCGAACTGCCACGGGGGGAGGTGTCGGAAGGGGGGCGGAGCCCCCCTCCGAGCTATGAGCGGGCTCGACACGCTTGGCCGGCAGCGGCTCCTCGATCTCCCGAGGCCGATGCGAGAGGAGCTGCGGCGCGCCGTGGAGGCCGCGGAGCGCACGCGCAAGCTCCTCCACCGGGTCAGGGCCGGAGCCCGCCCCACCCCGCACCCGATCGCCCTCACCCCCTTCGTCATCCCTCGACGCCTGGTGCCGAAGCTCAACGACCTGGCACTGGCGGTCCATCGTTTCCAGGCGCGGGCACCCAGCCTCTACCGCGAGGGACGGCTGAATTTCCGCAGCCTGTGCCCCCTGGGCGACACCAGCGAAGCCTGGCTCTTCCGTTACGGCGGCGACGAACGCGACCAGACCCTCATGATCCGTCTCGACGTGGGCCTCACCGGGGACGAGAGGCCGGTGCTCTACGAGACCAACTCGACGGCGCTTGCCGGCCTCTTCAACCACACGGCCGGGGTTCAGATCCTGCGCCGGACGGTCTTGCCTCGACTCTTCTCGCCGCACGAGCTGGGTGGCCTCACGGACCCACCCGACCTCCTGGCCTTGGCCCTCCGCTGGGTCAAGGAGACCGCACGGCACCTCGGGCTTGGCCGGCGACGCCCGCTGGGGGTCGCTTTCGTCGAGCCCTCCGGACCCGGGGGTGGGTACAGCGAACTCCCTCAGATCGCCCGTTACTTCGCCTCACAGGGCATCCAGGCCGCGTGCGGCGATCCCCGGCAGCTCAGACTCACCGACCGAGGCGTGTCTCTCACGGGGACGCGAGTCGATCTCGTCTACCGCGATGTGGCCTTCGAGCACCTGGGGCATCCGCGGCGCTCGGGCCGACAGCTGGCGGGGTTCGTCGAGCTGCTCACGCGGCAGGCCGTGATTCCTGGGTTCGCTGGCGAATTCGACCACAAGGGGATCCTGGAATGCCTCACGTCCGGGGCATACCGCCGCTTCTTCGCCGCCCGAGAGCTCCGCATACTCAGGGAGTGCGTGCCCTGGACCCGAGTCCTCTGGGAGCGGAAGACCGAGGGCCCGACCGGGGAGCGGATCGATCTGGCCCGCTACGTGAGACGAGAGAAGGACCGCCTCCTGATCAAGCCCAACCGCGGGAGCGGAGGCGAAGGGCTCCTTTTGGGACGGGAGGCTTCCGCCGCGCGCTGGGAACGCAGGCTCGAGCGCGCGCTCGAAGAAAAGGGGCGCTGGGTGGTTCAGGAGCGGCTCCCCGCGGCACGGAGACCGATGGCCTACGTGCAGGACGGCGAGATCCACTTCGCCCCATGCTACTTCTCGCTCGGGCTCTTCGCCGTGAAGGGCCAGCTCGGGCTGCACTGCCGGATCAGCCGCTTCGAGATCGTCAACGTCGGGCGGGGCGGAGCCCTGGCCTGCGTCTTCCTGACTCGTTGAGGCCGCAAGATGATTCTTGCCAACGACCCGGCGTTTGCGCTAGATGTAGGGACAACCAACTCCAGGAAAGGAGGGGACCCATGGATCCGGAGCTCATCCTGGAAGTGGTCGATTCAGTCGAAGTGGTCCCGACCTGACACAACTGATCAGGTCCCTCGGTCGAGGACCACTACCCACAGCGCGGCCCCGAGCCAGTCGGCTGGTTCGGGGCCGACGCGTTCCCTCCGGCTAACATGGCGAGCCAGCGCATCTCTGTCGGTGCCTTCTACAACCCGCACCTAGGCCGGATGACGCTCGAGGCCCAGGGCCTCATCGAGCATCTCGCCATGGCCGACCCGCCGGCGCCGGATGATCCCCACTTCCCGGCCATCCGCGAGCGGTTCACCCTCCTGCTGCACGACTTCCTCGGCCAGCTCAGCGAACCTCTCGGCGGAGCGGCGCTGGACCGCGCCCGCGCGCTCCTGTCCCTGTATCGCTCGCCGTGGGCGGCGGAGCACCTCCAGCGCGTCCACACCACCGACGGCACCCGTTTCGTGGACTATGTCTTCCCGCCGCTCTACACCGAGGACCTCCTGCGCGATTACGTCGTGAACGCCCGCGCGCTCCGGGAAGCTCTGGGCGTCCCGCTCGCGATCGAGCCGATCCCGACCTACCTCCACCTCGACCTGCCCCAGATGGGGGAAGCCGAATTCGTCCACCGCTTCTACGCCGAAAGTGGGTGCGGAATGCTCCTCGACGTGGCTCACGCCGTGCTCTCAGCCCACTATGCGGGCGTGCCACCCAGGGAGTTCGTGGCTGCGCTCCCGCTGGAACGCACCGTGGAGCTCCACGTGGCCGGGGTGGAACCCGATGCCGAGCTGGGCGGCCCATGGATCGGCGCTGCCGTGCCGGACAAGGAGCTCCTCGACCTCGCCCTCTTCGTAGCCGACCGGGCACCGGGGCTCAAGGCGGTGACGTTCGACGCGTTCGCCAGCGCCCTGACTGCCGAGACCCTCCTGAGCGGCGTGCGTGCGATCCGGGACGCCTTCGCGCTCCCCGCGTGAAAGAGCCTGCCCCCACTTCGGCCACGCTCGCATCGCCCCCCTCCGAGGCTATATGACCGGGCGGAGCCTCCACGACGCGCTGCTCCGGATTCTCACCGACGGCGAGCTGCGCCGGCGACTGGTCGCTGGAGACCCAACGGTGGCCGACGTGCTCGGGGGCGATGAGGCCGAGCACCTCAGCCGCGCTGACCCGGAGCGCTTCAGGCGGCTGGCACGGTTCATGGCCCGCCACTTCTATCGCGAGCGGATCGTGCGGCTGTTCCGCTACAGCCGTGCCCTGTCCCTGGCTACGGGGCGCGATCCCCTCGTCATTCTCGAATCTCCCGCGTTCGGCGTGCTGCTCGACTCCGCTGTCCTGGGCTCTCCAACCACCGCCGACGCGGTGGCCCGGCTGGTCGAAGCCCGCCTCACGACTGACCTGGCCGAGCGGCCCTACGGCGCCGCCCTGGTGAGCTATGAGGGGGCGCTGTTCAGGGTCGAGGCCGGGCCGCGCCGCTGGCACGCCGATGGAGCCGCTCGCGACGGCGCGCCCGTGCGCTCGCGCCACGCCCGGATCATCGAGCTTGACTGGAATCTGACCCCGCTGATCACGGCGCTCAGGTCAGGCGTCCCCTCGCCGCCCGACCCCCCTCGCGAGCCGACCCGGCTCCTCTTGGCCCTGTCGCCTGCCGGGCGCGTCACCTCTGTCCGGTGCCCCGAGGCCGTCTCACGCTTGCTCGATCAACTGGACGGTCGGACGCCGCTGGCCGGGATTGCCTCGGCTGCTGGCCTGGGCGAGGCCGAGGCGAGGACTGTCCTGGAAAACCTCACCGAGATCGGCGCCGTCGAGTGGCGACCGCTGAGATAGTCTTCTCGTACGTCACCGACGACTTGAGGCGATCCTCGGGGATGGCGTAGTAGGCCCTGAGCACGGCCTCGGAGTCGGACGAGAGCCGGTAGCCGGCTTTTTCCAGAGCAGCCCGGGCCTTGTAGTTTCCCGCATAGGTCCCCACGATGATCCGCCGCACGCCCCGCACCTCGCCCTCGAGGTGGTCACGGAGCCGCGAGCCGACCCCGCGGCGCTGATGGTCCGGGAGGACGTAGGCGTGGCGGAGCAGCGCGGTGTCGCGGACGTACTCGAGCCCCATCACCCCGACCAGGGCTCCCTCGGCGAAGGCGCCGTACCAGGTCATCCGCCTGGCCTCGCCCTCCCACTGGCCAGGCGTCATCTCGGGGTCGTGATATTCCCCTGCCGGGAGGAACTCCCGGTACCACCTGGCGGCCGTATTGATCACGGCCAGGGCTTCGTCGCGGTCTTCGAGCATCAGCGGGCGGATCGTGAGGCGCGTCATCCCCGCGATTGTAGCGCACGCTCAAGCTTTGCCCCAGCGCGATGCCTGGGCAATAATAAGGGGTCCCGGCGCGGAGGATCAGATGGGTACCTGGGCGACGTTTCCCGACAAGGAGCCATCCCGAGAGGCGCGGGCGCTCGCCGAGCAGGTCGAGCGCGACCGAGGCCAGGTCCTCGCCCTCTACCAGGATCCGGTCGGCGAGCACTGGCAGATCTTCTGCCTGCTTCCGATGGAGCGCGTGGAGGCCACGCCCTACCAGCGCGACCTCTCGCCGACTCACGTCAAGCGCCTCCAGGAGGTCGTCAAGAAGCTGGACCGTTTCGTGGACCCGATCGTCGCCATGTCCCCCAAGCCCGGCCTCTACTGGACCCCCAACGGCAACCACCGGCGCGCCGTGCTCGAGAAGCTCAGGGGGAAGCTGATCCCCGCGATCCTGGTCCCCGAGCCCGAGGTCGCCTACCAGATCCTCGCCCTGAACACCGAGAAGGCCCACAACCTGAAGGAGAAGTCGCTCGAGGTGATCCGCATGTACAAGGGGCTCGCCAGGGAGACCCCGCGCGCCTCCGAGGACGACTACGCCTTCCAGTTCGAGTCGCCCCACTTCATCACGCTCGGTCTCCTCTACGAGAAGAACCGGCGCTTCGCGGGCGGGGCCTTCGCCCCGATCCTCCGCCGCGTGGACAAGTTCTTGAAGGCCACGCTCCCCAAGGCGCTGGAGGAGCGCCAGGAGCGCGCGGACCTCGTTCGCGAGGCGGACGAGGTGCTCTCCGACGTCGTCGCCAGGATCAAGAAGCGGGGGATCAACCACCCCTACGTGAAGAACTTCGTCCTGGCCCGGACGACGCCCCTGACGCGCGCGCGGAAGACCCTCCCCTCGTTCGACGTCACCTTCAAGAAGCTCACCGAAAACCTGGAGGCGTTCGACGTAGCCAGGATCCGCTACGAGGACATCGCCCGCTCCGCCCTGATGGCGGCGCCCCCCGCTGGCTGACGCCGCATCCACGCCATGACCACCGACAGGCCCGTCTACGCCTGGATCGTCCTCGCCTCCGCCTTCGTCATCATCTCCGCGGGTATCGGCGCCCTGTTCTCCCTCGGCGTCTTCCTGAAGCCGATCGAGGACGCCACCGGCTGGAGCCGGGCCAGCATCTCCGGCATCGCCTTCTTCAACTGGGTCGTCATGGGCGTGGGGTCGCTCTTCTGGGGAAACCTCTCCGACCGGATCGGCACGCGGCTCGTGGCGCTCATGGGCGGCGTCCTCCTCGGGCTCGGCCTCGTGCTCTCGAGCCGGGTCACGCTGCCCTGGCAGTTCTATCTGAGCTTCGGCCTGCTCGTCGGGCTCGGCGTGAGCGCCTTCTACGTCCCCCTCACCTCCACGGTCACCACGTGGTTCGCGGCCAACCGCGGCCTCGCCGCCGGCATCGTCTCGGCCGGGAACGGCTTCGGCCTCCTCGTGATCTCGCCGCTCTCGCGCTGGCTCATCTCGACCTTCGACTGGCGCGCCGCCATGCTCATCCTGGGCAACCTCACGTGGCTCGTCGTGATCCCGGCCGCGCTGTTCATCCGCAACAGCCCTGGCGAGAGGACGCGCACCCTCGAGGCGACTCCAGCGGCAGCGACTCCCGACGGAAGCGGGTTCACCGCCGGCGCCGCGCTCAGCTCGTTCCCGCTCTGGGTCATCGCCCTCACGCACTTCGCCTGCTGCGCGGCCCACTCGGGGCCCATCTTCCACATGGTGAGCCACGCCATGGATCAGGGGATCCCTAACATGGCGGCGGCCGGCGTCCTCGGCGCCTCCGGGCTCTCGTCGATCCCGGGACGGATCGGCTTCGGCGTGCTCGCCGACCGCATCGGCGCCAAGCCCGTCCTCGTCACCGGGCTCGCCGCCCAGGCTGTCATGATTTTTGCGTACCTGCTCGCCGACGACCTCGCGACCTTCTATGTCCTCGCGCTGCTCTTCGGCGTGACCTACGGCGGCGTGATGCCGCTCTACGCTGTCGTCACGCGCGAGTACTTCGGCCAGAAGGTCATGGGGACCGCGTACGGCGCAGTGTTCTTCATCTCGTCGGTCGGGATGGGGGTGGGCTCGTTCGCGGGCGGCTGGTTCCACGACAACCTCGGGAGTTACGCCTGGCTCTATCTCAGCTCCTTCGCGATCGGGGGGATGGCGTCCCTCCTCGCGGCGACCCTTCGCCCGCCGCGCGCGATCACTAGCCTCACTTCTTCCACATGAAGTGGGCGGACTCGATCAGGGAACGTTTCGGGATTGCAGTCCGCTCCTTTATTGAATGGGCGGACTCGATCAGAACGCGCGTGGGAGTTGCTGCTCGCGCCCTTATTGAATCGTGTGAACCGCGGTTGCCCACAGCCCATTTAGTGATGGGACTCTTAACCCTGGTGGTTGCAGTGGTGGCTCTCTACTTTGCCTGCTCCGCCTACGACATTGCACTTCAACAGGTCAAAGACCTCGGGTCCTGGCTCGCAGTTACAGCAACCGAGTTCGACTACGTGCTCCCGAACGACGAGGATAAATCGTGCGGCGGCCGGAGGTTTAAGGCGCGACCAGATACTGAAGGATGCTTTTTCATTGAGTTGGCTAACCGGCTTCCCGCGCCTGCCCTAATCACCAGCATCGATTACAGAGTTCCCCCTCAGGACTGGTTGTCAGATTGGAGGCTCAAAGAAGGCATACCGGAACCGAGACGGGGCCTCTTGCTGTCACGACTTCAGAAGGCGGAGGCGATCTTGTTTGCAAGCGTCGCGGCAGACCCGTCAGATCATTACTGCCGCGCAAACCAAAAGCTACAGTTGGTTGTGAAGATCGGGTGGCAAGACGCGGAGAAGCGTCACTATGAAATGGTAAAGGAGTTCGAAGCCTACTGCCTCAAAAGCAAGGACGGCCGAATCGTATTCCGATGGACGTCGCCGATTCGTCGTTAATGCTCCAGTCATGGTTACCCTTGCTCGCGAGAGACCTCTGTGCTCATGGGATGGCAAGCGCCCGTGTATCCGTGTTGAGACATTGACAATCAATAAGCTGGCTACTATGGTGAAAGCGCTATGAGAAGCTACGAGTTCACCGTGGTGATTGAGCGTGATGAGGATGGACGCTACGTGGCGATCTGCCCCGCCCTTCAGGGCTGCTACACCGAAGGGGAAAGCGAGGCCGAGGCCATGGAGCTGATCCGGGACGCGATCCGCCTCCACATTGAAGCGAGGCTGGAGCGCGGTGAACCGGTATCCGAGGAAGTTAAGACCTCCACTGTCCGCGTGGAGGTATGACCCCTCGGCTCCCACAGCTTTCCGCTCACGAAGTCATCCGCCTTCTCGAGCGCAACGGATTCCTCCTCGAACGCCAGGGTGGGAGCCATGCCATTTATCGCCACCCGGACGGCCGACGCGCGACGGTGCCGGTCCATGGCAAACGCGATCTCGGCCGTGGGCTCCTTCGTCGCATCCTTAAGGACGCAGGCCTGAGTCCCGAGGACATCTAAAGCCCGACGGATTACTCCGACACGCTCCTAGCACACGTATCCGGCGTTTCGTCGCTGCGACGGGCGAGCGATTGACAGTCTCCGGCCGCCCTCCTACACTACGGTCGCCATGGCGTCGGGCGCCCGCGTTCTCGGCCTCGAGTGCCTCCGCTGCCGGGCATTGTTCGACGGCCCGCGCCTGTTTTCCGGCTGCCCGCGCTGCTGCGAGCAGGGCATCCCCGTCAACCTGACCGTCAAGCTCGACCTCAGCCCTCTCGCCGGGCTGACGGCTGACAGGTTTCCCCTCGCTCCCCCGACTCTGTGGCGCTACAGGGAGCTTCTCCCCGTCAGCGGCGAGCGCCTCGTCTCCCTCGGCGAGGGCGGGACACCCCTGATCCACCTCCAGCGGCTCGGCCGACGCCTCGGTCTCTCGCGCCTGTACGCCAAGGACGAGAGCCAGAACCCCACGTGGTCCTACAAGGACCGCCTCTGCACTGTCGCGATCACCCACGCGCTGGAATCAGGCGCGCAGGCTGTCACGATCGCCTCCACGGGCAACCACGGCGCCGCCACCGCCGCATACGCGGCGCGCGCCGGCCTTCCCTGCGTGATCTTCACCCTCGCGTCGGTCCCTGACACGATGAAGACTCTGATGCAGGCCTACGGCGCTGCGGTCGTCGCGTGTGCCACACCGGAGGCGCGCTGGCGGCTCATGCGGGAAGGGGTCGAGCGCCTCGGCTGGTATCCCGCCGGCGGCTACGTCATTCCCCCGGTCGGGTCGAACCCGTACGGGATCGAGGGCTACAAGACCCTGGCCTACGAAGTCGCGGAGGCCCTCGACTGGAGCGCGCCGGATGTGCTCGTGGTCCCGAGCGCTTACAGCGACGGCCTCTTCGGAATCTGGAAGGGGATGACCGAGCTCCACGCTCTGGGCCTCGTCAAAGAGCTGCCGCGCATGGTCGCAGCCGAGCCCTTCGGCCCTCTGGCGAACGCGCTCCGTAAAGGTCTCGACACTCCCGAAGCTGTCGAAGGAGGGAGCTCGGTGGCCTTTTCCATCGCCTCGCGCTACGGGACGTACCAGGGGCTCACGGCTCTGAGAGAGTCCCACGGCACAGCCGTTGAGGTATCGGACCCGGCGATCATCGAAGCCCAGCGCGCCCTCGCGCGCGAGGAAGGCCTGTTTGTCGAGCCGTCGGCGGCCGCGGGGCTGAGCGCGGTGATGCGGCTCAAGGAGGAGCGCGCCATCGAGCCCGACCAGGTCATCGTCATCGTCCTGACCTCGGGCGGGCTGAAGGACCCGGGGGCGAGCCGCAGTTGGCTCCCGGCCGTCCCGCTCGCCGGTGACAGCTTCGATGACCTTCTCCGGACGCTCCGGGAGAGCTATGGGCTCGTCCTGGACCACTAAGCTCGGTGTCGCGCTCAAAGGATCCGAGGCTCCGCGCCAGGTGACCCGATGGGCGCGGGAGGCCGAGCGCGCCGGGCTCGGAAGCCTCTGGTTCGTCGAGGACTACTTCGAGCCCGGCGCCTTCTCGCTCGCGGCAGCCGCAGCGGCGGTCACCGAGTCTCCGGCCATCGGCCTCGGCGTCGTGAATCCCTTCACGCGTCATCCGGCGCTCCTCGCCATGGAGACCGCTGCGCTCTCGGGCGTGGCATCCGGGCGCGTGCTCCTGGGCCTCGGGAGCAGCAACCGCGTCTGGATCGAGGAGCAGATGGGGATCCCGTTCACGACGCCGCTCCAGGCCTTGAGGGAATGCGTCGAGATCATCCGTCGCCTCTGGAGCGGCGAGCGGCTCAGCTACCAGGGCCGCTGCTTCACGCTCAGGGACGTCGCCCTCGATTTCAAACCTGCCCAGCCAGAGCTGCCGATTCTCCTCGGCGCCAAGGCGCCCAAGGCCCTCACCCTGGCCGGGGAAGTTGCCGACGGAGTCCACTGCTCGATCCTGGCTTCGCCGGAGCATGTGAGGCGAGTCTGCGCGATCACGGCCGAAGCCAGGCGGTCAGCGGGGCGCGCGGGCGACTTCGCCGTGATCGCCTACCTGCCGATGGCGGTCGCCCAGGACGGCGAGCGGGCGCGGGCGCACATGAAGCCGCTCCTGGCGCGCTACCTCGGGCTCCTCCACGGCCAGTCCATTCTGAAGGACGCGGGCCTGTCCGACGCCCGGACGCTCCCGTTCAAGGAAGCTCTGCTCCGCGGGGAATCTCCAACTCACCTGGTCAGCGACGACCTCCTCGAGACCTTTGCCGTAGCCGGAACTCCAGACGAATGCCGGCGGGCGCTCAGCCGCTGGGCCGAGGCCGGCCTGGACGCGCCTGTGGCGGTTCCCGCGCCCGGCCTCGACCCCGTCGAGCAGCTCCAGTTCCTGGGGTCTGAGCTGGCGCCGTTCTGGAGGGAGATGGTATGCCGCTGAGATTCGGCGTCCACATCCCCACTTGCATCGAAGGGATGATGTACCCGATCCCCTTCGCGCAGGCCTCGGACATCCTCCCCACGGCCCTCCTCGCCGAGCAGCTCGGCTTCGACTCGGTCTGGGGCAACGACCACATGACGACCCAGCGCTACGTCCAGCGGGAGTTCCCGACGCCGCCCAACTACTACGAGCCGCTGGTCACGTTCACGTACGTGGCCGCGCGCACGACGCGGGTCAAGGTCTGCACGTGCATCCTGGTGCTCCCCATGCGCCACGTCGCTGTCGCCGCGAAGCAGGTGGCGACGCTCGATCAGCTCTCGGGCGGCAGGGTGATCCTGGGAGTCGGGACCGGAGCCTACCGGGAGGAGTACGAGGCCCTCTTCCCCGACGCGCGCAACGTCCACCGCGGCACGATCGTCGAGGAGGGGATGAAGGCGCTCCGCCTCCTCTTCACCGACCGGCGCGTCACCTTCACAGGCCGCTACGTCAGGATCGAAGGGGTCGAGTGCTTCCCCAAGCCCGTTCAGAACCCGCTCCCGATCTACGCCGGCGGGAACCACCCTGAGGTCCGCCGCCGGGCCGGGGAGCTAGGGGATGGCTGGCTTCCGGCGGTGCTCTCGCCCGAAGAGATCAGGAAGGGCGTCGAGGACGTCGGGCGGCACGCCGAGAAGGCGGGACGGGACCCGTCGAAGATCGACATCGCGCCCCAGTTCGCCGTGTCAATCGCCAGGACTCACGAGGAGGCGCTCAGACGTTTTCGGGCCTCCCAGCTCTACAAGCACATGGAGTCGTTGAAGGCCTCGACGCTCAGGGAGCAGACCGGCGGCTACGAGCAGCGCAACCTGATCGGGAGCCCGGAGGGGATCAGCGAGCGGATCCGCGAATACCAAAAAGCCGGGGTCACCACCTTCGCGGGACTCCTCTTCGTCGCCCAGAGCGTGGCCGAGATGCAGGAGGCGATCGAGCTGTTCGGCCGCGAGGTCCTGCCCAACTTCAAATAGCCTAGCAGGGTGAGGGTCTGATGGAACTCCACCACCGAGACCGGTTGATGCGCGTGATGGAGAGCGAGGGCCTGGACGCGCTCGTCGCCACCACGCCCGAAAACCTGTTCTACGTCACAGGGTTCAGGAGCATCTCCCACGCGATTTTCAGGGGAGCCGAGCTCTACGGCATCTTCACCCGCCAGGGTACGGCGCTCGTAGTCCCGTTCATCGACACCGCCGGCGTGGCAGCCGACGAGATCGCCTGCGACCGCGTCGCCTGCTACGGGAAGTTCTTCTTCGAGTACGCCCCCGAGCCGGGCGCTGCGGGGAGGAAGATTCAAGAGTGGACCCGAGCGCCCGCGGCCAGTGCTGCCGACGCCCTGGCGACGGTCCTGGACGAGCTGGGGGTCCACGGCAAGCGCATCGGCCTCGACGAGGGAAATCTCTTCCCCCAGACCTGGAGCCGGATCGAGAAGCAGCTCGCCGGGACAACGCTCGTTCCCGCCTACCAGCTCTTCAGAACCGCACGGATGGTCAAGAGCCCACACGAGGTGGCCTGCCTGGAGCGCGCGGCCCAGATCGCAGAGGACGGGGTGGCGGCGGTCCTCGCCATGCTCAAGCCGGGAGTGACAGAGCGGGAAGCCGTGCTCGTCTACGAGCAGGAGGTGCTGAGACGCGGGGCCTCCCCATACTTCACGGTCATTACGATCGGCGAGAGGGCAGCCCTCGCCGACGTCTATCCCGCCGAGCGCGCGCTCAAGCCGGGAGATCTCGTCCGCTTCGACCTGGGCTGCATTTATCGGAGCTACCGCTCCGACATCGCCCGGACCGCCGTCTGGGGAGCCCCGACCGAGAAGCAGGCCCGCTACTATGCAGCAGCCCTCGCCGGCGAGAAGGCCGCCATCGAGGCGATGAAGCCCGGCACTCCAGTCGGGCGGATCTTCGACGTGGCGGTGCAGGTCACGCGCGAGAGCGGAATCCCCCACTACCAGCGCCACCACGTCGGGCACGGCATCGGGCTGGAGCCCTACGACCCACCCACGATCACGCCGGGCAACCAGACCGTGCTCGAGCCCGGGATGGTCTTCTGCGTCGAGACGCCCTACTACGAGCACGGCTGGGGCGGCATCCAGGTTGAGGACGCCGTCGAGGTGACAGCCGAGGGGGCCCGGCTTCTGACCCGGGGCTCCCGTGAGCTAACCATTCTCGGCTGAGGCTACCTCCATGATGCGAGGAGGGTATCAGGTCTGGAGCCTCCTCACGGCCCCGCCCAGGGAGGTCGTCCGGGCCAGGTCCAGGGAAATGGTGTGCGTCACACTCGGGAAATGAGTTCGAAATAGCGCTCGCGACGCATGTTGGCGGTCCGCATGAGGTTGCGGACGATGGAGACGGGGACCTCGCGGTAGGTGGGAATCACATGGGACGCGCGACGCCAGGCTTCACATAGGACCGATGACTTCCTTCCTGGCGGTCAAATCGCCAGCCATCCATAAGGAAAATCTTCTCGAAAGTGGTCCAGTGCACGGGGGTAACTCTCGGCACTGGACGCGAATCCTACGCATGAACTGACTGAGTGACAGTTTCAGAGAGCAGAAGCGCTGGCGCCCGCCACCGGTCGCCTTCCCGGACATATCCACTCTCCTCGAGGACCTCCGCGAGGGTCCCGTGGGTCGCAGCAGTCTTTAGAAATAGCTCAACGGCTTCATTGAGATTTTTTCTGGCTTCTTCCGGGCTATCGCCGCAGCTCATGACGTCCAGGGGCACTGCCCTCGCGACGTACGTCGCGCCTTCTTTCCAGACCTGAACCGTATGCTTGATCCTGACTATCATGACGTTCTTCTCCCTGCCCGATGGCCCATTATCGCACAGATGTCTGTCGAAAGACGCCGGGGAGCTGTGTCTGATCCTGGGGCGAGCCCACGGGCGGCCACTTCACATTGTCTGCGCCCCGGTGACAGCCGAGCGAAAACTCGTGATCATCTGAAGGCTGCCAGACCGGAGAAGTTGACACAGCCAGGGTCCGGGCGAGATCAAGTTCGGATGCGATCGTCTCCTCGGTCCCTGTCGAGGCTGAGGGCTGCCAGCAGTGCGGCGAGTCCTCCTGCTAGAAGGGGACCTCTTTGTCTGACGTTTCCCCCTCAGGAGCGCTGTCGGCGCTCTCGGCGGGGCCCGGTCTCCGGCTGAGGAACTGCACTCGGTCGGCGACGACCTCGATCGTCGTCCGCCGGCCGCCGTCCTTTGCCTCCCAGGAGCGGAAGTGGAGCCGGCCCTCGACGTGGACGAGGGAGCCCTTGGCGAGGTACTCGGCCACGACCCCGGCCTGCTTCCCCCAGACAACGACGGTGATGAACAGGGTCTCCTCTTTCGTCTGGCCCTCGCCGTTGGTGTATCGCCGGTTGACGGCAAGGCCGAGGTCGGTGACCGCCGTGCCCGAGGAGGTGTGGCGGAGTTCGGGGTCGTGCGTGAGGTTGCCCATCAGGAACACGCGGTTGAGCGATGCCATCTGAGGGCTCCTTCCGGTTCGATCATCATCATCGACTCGCTCGGCAAAAGCCTGTGACCTTCGACCTGCGCCGATTGTGTGTGAGGGACACCTGGGAGAGAAGAGTAGGGCGAAGCGACAGCGGGCGCAATGCCCATAAACTGATACAGGGGTACGAGTCACGGGAGCTTCCTCACATCGTCTGCGCCCCGGTGACAGCCGAGCAAAAACTCGTTATCCTCACGCTGTAGCAGCCGGACTTTGCTCGGGGGAACCGCGAGCCATATTGACATATGGTATTCTAGCTGGTATTCTCCAGCCATGGAACAGGCCAAGAAGATCACGATTCAGGTGCCTGAAAATCTCTTGCGGAAGGCTCAAAAGGCGACAGGGTTGGGGATTACCCCCACAGTGAGGCAGGGCCTTGAGTTGCTCGCTGCCAGTGAGAGCTACGAGAAGCTTCGAGGGCTCAGAGGAAAGGTTAAATTCTCGATTGATCTAAAGGTCCTCAGGGAAGACCGCGAGTGATTGCCCTCGATAGCAGTTCTTTGATTGCTTACTTATCAGGCTCAAAAGGGGGCGATGTAGACGCGGTGGAATTTGCCCTGAGGCAGAAGCAAGCTGTTCTTCCTCCTGTCGTTTTGTCAGAGCTTCTTAGCGACCCCAAACTCTCCCCCGCCACGGCTGAAGCATTTAAGGGGTTGCCTCGGCTCCCACTTCTAGACGGTTACTGGGAAAGGGGGGGCTACCTTCGGTCCCAGATTATCCGGCGCGGGCGAAAGGTGCCTCTCGCCGACGCCCTTATTGCTCAGAGTTGCATGGACCATGATGTCCCTTTGCTTACCCGCGATGCGGACTTCCGGAACTTCGGGCATGCGGGCCTCAAGCTATTGCCATTCTAGATCCCGCATTTCGCCCGTGTTCGTAAACACCTTCTGGCCTACCCCCAAGTCGTTCCCTTTCGTGTCCGGCTTCCCAGCGGTGGAGCGAAGCCAGGAGGAAGCCGAGCACGCCGCCGAGCAGGATACGCACGCTGTCTTTCATCGGCTGATCTCCGCTAGACCTTGAGCCCCAGGATCCGCTGGCGGTTCTTGAGGTAGATCTTCTCCAGCACCTCGGGCTTGTAGCCCTCCATCTCGAACTCCCTGAACGGTGGATATCCAGAACACCCTGCGTCCCCTCGACGCGGCGAGACAGTTCTGCGCCAAGCCCGTTCCGCCGAGACCTCCCGCCTGGACGCTGAGTAAGCGTAAAGTTCGAATAGGAGTCGGCGAGGGCGCCCGCGGTCGTGCGCTGCGCGGTCGCCCGCTGTCGCCTCAGCGTCGTGGACCCTCCGAGCAAGACCGTCCGTAGCCGGGAGCGAACACCGATAAGGCCTGTTATGCTGCGTACACTGTCAACAGCCTGCTGGTGTCCTATACTTCCGCCCCGAGTCGCTCGATGCGCCCGAGGATCTGGTGTAGCGTGGCCTCCGGTCGGGCCCCCCGCGCCCGGCCGACCGAGAATGCCGTTATGATGGTATGAAAGCGCTGCGCCTCCGCGCGCAGGAGAGAGTGTCCGGCCCGTGCACGGATGAATCCGTTGAAGGAGATCGCTGACCCCGCCCCAAGAGTGCGATAATAGCCGCGCGCAGACGTCCCGGAGGCTCTTACAGTCGGAGTAGAGATGACGATTACTCGTAACCCCCTCCACAGATCCGGACGAGCGGCATTACCGCATCCGGCTCTTGCCTCAGGTGACAACGCCAAGTCGCCGAAGGGGATAGGGGT
>JACQWB010000248.1 GCA_016209385.1 Candidatus Rokuibacteriota bacterium | reverse complement strand
CGGCCCGGTAGAACCTCGCGTAGATCGCCTCCATGAGGCGGAAGTCCTCCCCGGTGTCCACCGTGAACCGGAGGTCAGGGCCGTAGAGCCACGGCGGCGCCCACAGGTTGGCCGTCTTGAACTCCTCTGGGTGCTCCCGCACGAAGAGCGTGACGTGCTCCCGATGCTCGGGAGTGAGCGGACGCCCCGCCAGATCCTCGAGCAGCCCGGTGGGGAAGACCTCCGCATCCAGCCCCACGGGGAAGGTCCGGGGCATCAGGTTGCTGCTGTAGTCAGCACCTGCCGCAGCATGCAGCGCCAGGAGCTGCTCCACGGTCTCCGGGTCCACGAGGGGGTCCTCTCCAGTCACACGGACCACGATGTCGAGGGTGAATGCCCTCGCCGCCTGCAGGTACCGGTCCAGGACGTCTTCCTCCGAGCCCCGGAACACCCCCACCCTCATCCGCTCCCCCAGGGCCGCCACGGGGTCATCATCCGCCCGCTCCGTAGTCGCCAGGACCACCTGGTCGAGCCCGCGGACCGCCAGAACCCGGCGCAGGACATGGCTCAGGATGGGCTCCCCCGCCAGGTTCAGGAGGGTCTTGCCCGGCAGCCTCGTCGACTGCATCCGGGCCTGGATGATAGCGCCGACCCTCACAGGAACTCCCGGGCCCGGGCCGGCCACTCCCCCATGTCCGGGCCTCCGGACCAGACGGTGCACTTGTGACACAGGGGTACCTCCCTGAACCGTTGCTCCACGTGTAGCCGCCTGGCCTCCCTGACCTTGGGGCCGGTCCAGATCTCGTGCAGGCTCGATTCCCGCACGTCACCGACCACGGCCGACAGGTTCCAGTCGACACAGCAGAGCGAGACCTGGCCGTCCCAGTTCACCGCCAGCGCGTACCACAGGAACACGCACGGGTACCGCCTCGGGGCCTGGAACTCCGTCACCGACACGTCAATGGACCCGCTCCAGTCGTGGACCCCGGTCACCTGGACCTCGTCCACGATGGAGGACCAGCGGGCGACGAACCCCTCGATCTCCCGCCGCGTGCCGCTGTACTCGAGGATCTTGGCCCGCACGAACGGGTGCGCCTGGCCGCGCTGGGTCCGGAGTGCCATGAAGGTCCGGACGTTCTCCTCCACCTGATGCAGCTTGTCCCGCCCCTTTGTCGCGGCATAGGTCTCCCGGCTGGCCGCATCCACGGAGAAGGTGATGTCGTCGATCCCCGAGTCCAGCAGGCGCAGGGCCTTCTCGCGGGAGAGGCTCACCCCATTGGTGTTCATGTGGATCATCCGGGCCACCTTGCGGTCCTTCGCGTACCGGATCATCTCGTGCAGCCGGCGGTGCAGCAGAGGCTCCCCGTCCTTGTGGAGGTTCAGCATGAAGAGCTGCGGGCGGTCGGTCACCTCATCGATCACCCGCCTGAACAGCTCCAGGTCCATGAAGCCCCAGGGCCGGGCCCGGTATTTCGTCGGGCAGTACTCGCACCGCAGCTCGCAGGCGTTCGTCGGGTCGATGTTCAGAAAGAGGGGAAACTCCGGGCTCGCGTGGCTCCGGATCACCTCGGGGCGGAGGAAGGACAGGCTCCCCTCCATGAAGCCCTCGGCCATCTCCCCGTTGTACCGGAGTCGCGGATTGTACGATCGGCTGTCGGTCATGCGGCGCCACCCTGCTGCACGGCCACCGCGACGGGCGCGGCGCCCCCTTCCCGCGCTTTCTCCTTGAGCTCCTCGTACTTCGTGGTCACCGAGTAACATTTCTTGCAGAAGGGGAGGGAGGCGTGTTCCAGGTTTCGTCCCACCCGCTCCCGCTGCCGCTCGAGCCGCTCGTGATGCCACGCCTCTCGGATGCTCATCTCCCGCAGGTTCCCGAGGGCGTGCAGCACTCCCTCATAGTCCTGCACGCACCACTGGACCGTGCCCTGCCAGTTGATGAACATCTTGATGGCGATGTCCACGCACGGGCCGTACTGCTGCTCGAACCCCTGATGGGGGAGGTACCGCTTGACCCGCTCCAGGTGCTCCACGTAGGTGAAGAACGTGTTGTCCACGGAGACCTTGTCCACGTACGGGAGCCACTCGTCCCGGTACTCCTCGGGCGTCTTCTCGGCCCAGTCGGTGGTCAGGACCGTCGTCTGCATGGTGAGGAAGGGGGTGCGTGCCCCCAGCCGCTCCCGGACCGCGTGCACCAGCTTGACGTTGTGGACGAACTGCTCGAACCGGCCCCGGAGCCGCATCTCCTCGTAGTGATGCTTGTTCAGCCCCTGCATGGAGAAGCGCAGCTCGTCCAGCCCGGACCTGACGATGCGCTCCGCCCGCTCCTCGCTCATGATGGTGGCGTTCGTGGTGACCTGGACGGTCACCTCCTTCGCATGGGCGTACTCCGCCATCTCGACGACGCGGGGATGCAGGAACGGCTCGCCCCAGCCGCTGATCCGGATCCCCGTCCCGTATGGGGCCACCTCGTCGATGATCTTCGTGAAGACCCCGAAATCCATCACCCCCTGCTTGCGGCTCATGAGCTGGCGAGAGCAGAAGATGCAGTCGAGGTTGCAGTGGTTCGTGATCTCCATGTCGATCATCAGAGGGAACTCCGGGAGCGGCAGCTCGTAGGGGAACAGCCACTGGGGATGACCGTAGATCCGGGAGAACGGATCCGCCTTCTCCGAGTCTCTGTAGAAGAGCATGAGGCCCTCTCCTCTAGGGATGCGCCTGCACGTCCGCAAGGCTCCTCGCGCTGAGCTCCTGCTTGCAGGCGATGACGCGCATGAGATTCCCGTAGAACGGCGGCGAGAGGATGGTCCTCCGACGGCCCGTGATGCAGTCCATCGCCTTCCGCCCCAGCCCGACCAGCAGCCTCCCGACCTCCCGCGCGGAGCAGTACGGCGTCCCGAAGTACGGGAACTCGATCCGGATCGTCTTGAAGCCCGCGTGCTTCAGGACCAGCGAGACCGTCTTCGGAGCAAAGTAGTGGAAGTGATTGGTGCCGAGGACCCGATACCCTTCCTGAAAGACCCTCGCGCAGAAGCTCCCGATGTTGAAAGCCGTGAGCAGGAGCACGCCGTCTCGCTTCAGAACCCGATAGGAGGCGCGAAGGATCGCCAGCGGGTCCGGCACGTGGTCGAGGACCTGGAAGAGCGTCACCGCATCGAAGCACTCCGCGGCGAACTCCTCGCCCGTGAACTCGCCCTGCAGGACGTGGAAGCCCTCCTCCCTCGCCCGGGCGACCGCGAACGGGGAGAGATCAATCCCGTGCCTCTCCCACTGGTCCCCCAGGCTGGCGAGGAAAAACCCTGGACCGCAGCCGACATCCAGGAGCCGCCCCCCGCCCTTGAACCGCTGGAGACGCCTCGCCTCCTCTCTGAACGCCCGCACCTTCTCCGCCCGCTCCCCGAGGTAGCTCCGAGGCCGCCCCTCGGGGTCCGCCGACCGCCGGAAGTACTCGTCGCTGTAAATCTTCCGGACCCGCTGGGACGAGTACCAGGGATCGAGAAACACGAGGCCGCACGAGAGGCACCGGCGGACATCAAAGACCTGGTCGCCCGTGAGGGCCTTCATGTGGAGCGGACCCTGTAGCTCACGGATTTGGTACATAAGCCGCGACGGGGCAGGGCCGCAGAGGACACAGGCCCCCGGCTCGACCTCCGCCACCAGCTCGGGCCGTCGGCTATCGAGGACGCCGATCGCGCTCACAGAACAGAATCCTGTACGGGTGCGGCATCCCCAGCACCATCTCCGGGGCATCGCCGCTCCGTCGATCCGCCACGCGGCGCACGGTGAAGCCCCGGCTCCGGATGAACTCGGAAACCTCGCCAATGGCGTAGATGTTGAAAAAGA
This sequence comes from Candidatus Rokuibacteriota bacterium, assembly GCA_016209385.1. Lineage (NCBI taxonomy): Bacteria > Candidatus Rokuibacteriota > Candidatus Rokuibacteriota bacterium. Next base: position 714 of record JACQWB010000248.1, on the reverse strand, counting down.
ACCGCGCATCCCGGAGCGCGTCGCCCAGGGTGGGGTCCTGCTCATACCGGATGCAGGTCCGGGTGTCCAGGAGCGTCCGGATCACGAGGATCCGCTCGGCGGTCGAGCACAGGACGCCCAGCGCCTCCCGATAGTCGGGCAGGTACTGGAGGACGTTGTAGCAGACCACGACATCATAGGTTCCCGTCAGCTCCTCGATCCCCACTACCTGGAGGCGCTCCGGCGGAAGCCCACCCTTCGCCAGGAACTGCCGGCCGAGGGCGATGTAATGCGGGGTGGGGTCGATCCCGTGATACTCGATCCCGAGCGACCGGAGGGACCAGTAGTAGTGCCCAGGCCCGCAGCCGGCATCCAGGAGGCTCATGCCGGGAGAGACCACCGGGGCAAGTTCTTCCCGCAGCTGGGCGGCGCACACCATCTCCGCCTCCAGCCGGGCAACCCGCCTGCGCATGAGCTCCGTGTAGTGATCGCTGTGCAGCCACATGCGCAGGTCACGCTGCCGTGGGGCGACAGCTCCCACGCCCCCCCGCGTTCTGTCTTCGAAGGCGGCGATCACGACTGCGATCCCTGCCCTTGCGGGAACCGTCTCTTCCAGAGCTGGAAGCGCTCAGGGCGTGACCGGTTCGGCCCGAGGCGGACCATGTACCCGATCTTCAGGTTGTCGTGGATCCTATTCACCAGGCGCAGGCGCCTGGCGATCCCCTTCTCCAGCCT
>JACQWB010000247.1 GCA_016209385.1 Candidatus Rokuibacteriota bacterium | reverse complement strand
GCGATCGCGGCGGGGTTCTCGTTGCTCCTGTCCCTGTGGGAGTTCGACTCCAAGGGCGCGCTCGCCGCCGCGGTTTTCCTCGGGGCCTGCCTCGGCTTCCTTGCGCGGAACTTTCCGCCGGCCCGGATCTTCATGGGCGATGCCGGAAGCTATTTCCTGGGCCTGTTCCTGGCCGGGCTGTCGCTCGTCGCCCAGTTCCCGTACTCGCGGGGTATTACCGCGGTCATGGCGCTGCCTGTCCTCATCCTCCTCGTCCCCATCTTCGACACCGCCTTTGTGACGACCACGCGTCTACTGTCGGGCCGTCCGCTGGCGGTCGGTGGGCGCGACCACACCTCGCACCGGCTCGTCGCGGTTGGGGTGTCAGAGCGCGGGGTCGTGCTCTTCTTCTACGGGGTCGCAGCCGGCTCGGGCGCGGTCGCGCTCCTCTCCTACCAGATCGGCCTCTCGTACTCCGTTGTTCTCCTCGGCCTGATCGTGCTGGGGATGGTGCTCCTCGGGGTCTACCTGGCCGGCGCGCGCGAGGTCGAGGTCGCGCCCCCGACGCGCACGGGGGCCGTGCTGCACCTGGTCGCCGACTTCCAGTACAAGCGCCAGGTGCTGACCGTCGTGCTCGACCTGGTGCTGATCGTGCTGGCCTACTACACCGCGTACCTCCTCCGCTTCGAGCGGGGGATGGCCGGCGAGGTCAAGCGGTTCTTCGATTCCCTGCCCCTCCTGCTGGTCAGCCAGCTGGTCGCGCTGGTGGGCGCGGGTCTATATCGCGGTATGTGGCGCTACGTCGGGCTCCACGACCTGCTTCGGATCGTCTGGGCCACGGCGGTCGGGACGATGGGCGCCGTGGTCTCGGTCGTCCTCGTGTACCGCTTCGAGGAATTCTCCCGAGCCGTTTTCGTCCTGGACTGGTTGCTCCTGGTCGCGCTCATCGGGGGCAGCCGCCTGTCCTTCCGCCTCTTCGCTGAGCTGTTCCGTTCTCGGCCCGCCCGGTTCGGGCGCGTCCTCATTTACGGCGCGGGCGATGGCGGCGAGCTGATCGTCCGTGAGCTTCTGAACAACCCCGCGCTCAAGAGGGTACCGGTCGGCTTTATCGACGACGACCGGGACAAGCACGGCGGGCGGATCCACGGCTTGCCCGTGTTCGGGGGAGTCGGGGGAGTGGAGGCTCTCATCAGGGAGCACCTGATCGCTGAGGTCATCGTCTCCTCGACGAAGATTCGGGGGGACGGCCTCGGGCGGCTCACCGAGGTGTGCCGGGCTCTGGGAGTGCCGGTGCGACGGGCCTCCATCCAACTCGAGTAAGGCCCACCAGGAGCTCTCGTTTCTTGACAGTGCGTGTGCCCTCACGCATAATGCGCTCGTTGTGATTTGGCCGAGAATGCTCTGGAGCGTGACTCCGCGTGACGTGGGAAGATGACATGGAAGAGCTGAAGCGACGGATCGAGAGCCGGACCGCGCGGATCGGGGTGGTGGGTCTGGGCTATGTGGGCCTGCCGCTGGCGGTCGAGTTCGCCAAGGCGGGGTTCCACGTGGTCGGACTCGACACCGACAACGCGCGCGTGGCGTGCGTCGGTCGCGGCGAGAACTACATCGGCGACGTCCAGGATGAGGAGCTGCGATCCCTGGCGGTGTCGGGGCGGCTCCGCGCCACGGACGATTGGAACGCTGTCGCCGAGCTCGATGTCCTGATCCTTTGCGTGCCGACGCCGTTCAACCGGAACAAGGAGCCCGACCTCTCTTTCGTCCGTGGCGCGGTGGAAGAGATCGCTTCCCGCCTCCGTCAGGGCCATCTGGTGGTTCTCGAGAGCACGACCTATCCCGGGACGACCGAGGAGGTGCTGCTCCCGCTCCTCGAGGCGCGCGGCCTCCGGGTAGGGAAGGATTTCGCGCTCGCTTACTCACCGGAGCGGGTGGATCCAGGCAATCGGACCTACCAGATCGCGAACACGCCGAAAGTCGTTGGCGGCGTGACGCCGCGCTGCACCGCCGCCGCGGTCGCGCTCTACGCGAGCATCGTCGTCAAGGTCGTCCAGGTCTCGTCTCCCCGCGTCGCTGAGATGGCCAAGCTCCTCGAAAACATCTTCAGGAACGTGAACATTGCGCTGGTGAACGAGCTGACCATGCTTGCGGACCGCATGGGGATCGACATCTGGGAGGTCATCGAGGCTGCCGCCACCAAGCCCTTCGGGTTCATGAGCTTCCACCCCGGCCCGGGAGTCGGCGGCCACTGCCTCCCGGTAGATCCCGTGTACCTCGCGTGGAAGGCCAAGGAGCACGACTTCTACACGAACTTCATCACGCTCGCCGCCGAGGTGAACGCCAACATGCCCTACTTCGTCGCCCAGAAGGTCGTGCGGGCCCTCGCGCGACATGGCATCCCCATCCGGGATGCCCGCGTGTTGATTCTTGGCGTGGCGTTCAAGCGCGACGTGGCCGACGTGCGGAACTCGTCAGCCCTCAAGCTCGTCGAGCTGCTGACCGGGGAGGGGCCGGCGCTCTCTTATTCCGACCCCTTCGTTCCTGAGATCGAAGTCAGCGGCGTGCGGTACCGCTCGGTACCGCTGACGCCGGAGACACTGGGCGCCCACCACTGCGTCGTGATCCACACCGACCACTCGGTCTTCGACTACGAGCTGATCCTCCGCCACGCGCCGCTGATCGTGGACACCCGGAACGCGCTGCGGAACTTCAGCGCCAGCCGCGACAGGATCATCCGGCTCTAGCTTATGAAGGCGCTGATCACCGGCGGCGCGGGCTTCATCGGGTCCCATCTGGCCGAGGCCCTGGTCGCGCGGGGCGACGAAGTCTACATCATCGACGATCTCTCCACGGGCCGGGTCGAGAACCTGCGGGAGCTTCTCGACGACGCGCGGGTCCACGTCCGCTGGCATTCCATCCTCGACGAGACGGTGCTCCAGGAACTGGTGGATGAGGTGGACGTGGTCTTCCACCTGGCCGCTGCCGTCGGCGTCCGGCTGATCCTGGACAAGCCGGTGGAGACCATCGAGACCAATATCCTCGGCACCGGCAGGGTGCTCCAGTGCGCCGCCAAGGGGCGAAAGAAGGTCGTCCTGGCCTCGAGCTCGGAAGTGTACGGCAAGAACGATCGGGTCCCGCTGGGGGAGGATGACGACGGGCTCCTGGGGCCGACCGTCAAGAGCCGCTGGAGCTACGCCTGCTCGAAGGCCATCGACGAGTTCCTCGCGCTGGCGTACTGGCGGGAGAAGGCGGTCCCGGTGGTGATCGCGCGGTTCTTCAACACCATCGGCCCCCGGCAGACCGGGCGCTACGGGATGGTCGTCCCGCGCTTCGTCCAGCAGGCTCTCCGCGGGGAGCCGATCACCGTGTACGGGGACGGGCAGCAGTCGCGGAGCTTCACTGCCGTGGACGACGCGGTCGCCGCGGCGATCCAGCTCGCGGGCCAGCCCGAGGCGGTGGGCCACGTGTTCAACGTGGGCAACGGCACCGAGGTGAGTATCCTCGAGCTGGCGCGTCGGGTGAAGGCCCTGGTGGATAGCTCCTCGCCGATCCGCTTCGTTCCGTACGATCAGGCGTACCAGGAGGGGTTCGAGGATCTCCGTCGCCGCGTGCCGGACATCTCCAAGCTCCGCCGCTTCACCGGGTTCGAGCCGCGCTGGGACCTCGACGCCATCCTCGCCAGGGTGATCGAGTATCACAGGACGCGCCCGTCTGATTAATAGTCGGAGGGGGCCGGGCCCCCGGCGCCGAAGGCGCGGGGAGGGGCCCCCTCCGAAGCCTCCCCCCGGGCGTATTTCGAGCGCGGCGGGTTCGGCCATGCCGCCAGGCAGGCCACCCGCCGCGCGAGGCCCAAGTTGGTTGCGCCGGCGGAGCCGGCGCTCGAAGCGCGGTTATTCCGACATCCTCGCACGCCCGTCCGTCTCCCCGGACGCCTGCCCCGCCGCCGTTCGCTTTCCCGGCTCCGCGCCGGTCGGCGCGCTCCTCGCCCGTTCGGGCCTCGCCTCGTGGCGGGCCGGCCGCGCGGCATGGCCGACGCCCCTCGGCTCGAACTGCCGTAGGTGGCTGACCCTTCCGTGAGTCCCGGGCCGGTCGGCGACGTGCGGGCCGCCTTTGCCGGAGCGGTCGGGGTCACGTTCCTCGGCCAGCTCGTCTCGGTCGTCTACGAGATCGCCGTCGCCGCGCGGTTCGGGACGACCTGGCAGGGGGACGCCCTCGCCCTCGCGTTCATCGTCCCCTTCGCCCTCGGTCACGAGACCACCGTCTGGATCGCGAGCGCCTTTCTCCCGGTATACCTGGAGATCCGGACGCGCCACGGGCCGCTCGCCGCGCGCGCGCTCTTCTTCAGGAGCGCGGTCGTCGTCGGCGTTGTGGCCGGCCTCCTGGCGGGAGCCTGGGCACTGGCGGCCCCCTGGCTCGTGATGCTCCTGGCGGGCGAGCAGGCACCGGAGCCGGCGGCCGTGACCGTTCGGCTGTTTCGGCTCTTCGGGCTCCTGCTCCTTTTTATTCCGTTCGCCGCGCTCCTCGCGCGCGCCCTCGAAGCCCACCGGAGCTTCCTCCTTCCGGCGACCCGGCAGCTCTGCTGGTACGGCGGCGCTCTGGCCCTTGTGCTCCTGGCCACCGGGGCGCTGGGGCCGGCCGCCGTGCCCCTCGGCATGGACGTCGGGCTCGCCGTCTATCTCCTGATCCTGCTGGCTTCAGCGCGTCGGCGGCTCGGCGCTCTGGCAGAGGGCAGCGGCGAAACCGGCGAAGGCACGCGCCAGCTCGCACGGCTCTTGCCGCCGCTGGTGGTGGGCTCCCTTGCCACCTGGCTCAACGTGCTGGCCGAGCGGGCGCTGGCGGCGCGTCAGCAAGTCGGAAGCCTGGCGGCGCTGACGTACGCGTTCCGCCTCCTCAACTTCCCCCTCTCGCTCTTCCTGCTCAACGCCACCGCCATCCTCTTCCCGACGCTCGCGCTCCATGCCGCGCGCCTGGAGCGCGGCGCGCTCGCGACGCTGACCGCCCGCGCGCTGCGCGTGACGTTCTTCTTCGTCTTCCCGCTGGCCGCGCTGGCGGCGGGGCTCGCCGTCCCGCTCGTGCAAGTGGCGTTCGAGCGCGGCGCCTTCACGCGCAGCTCCACCGCGGCCACGAGCCTCGCGCTCGCGCTCTACGCCCCCGGCCTGCTGGGCCTGGCCGGCGTCCAGGTCCTGACGCGAAGCTACCAGGCGCTTCAGCTCGTGTCGCGGATGGTCGCCGTCGGGATCGCCGTGGCGGCGCTCAATGTGGTGACGATGGTGGGCCTCACCGTTTGGATCGGCTTCGCGGGAATTCCCCTGGCGTGGTCGTTCACCTCGTGGGTTCATCTCGCCGCCCTCCTGTACGGGATCCGGGCGGACCTCAGGGACCTGGACCTGGCGCAGCTCGGCGCGACGCTCCGGCGCTGCGGCGCGGCGGCGGGCGTCGCGGGCGCGGCGGCGTGGATCACGGCGAGCCTCCTGGGCCAGGGTGCGACGCTGAGGCTCCTGGCCGGCGGTTTGGTGGGGGTCGCGGCCTACGCGCTCCTGGTGTTCGGGATCGCGCGCGAGGAGGCGCGGACGGCGCTGACCGCGGCGATGCCCGGGCTGCGCTGGGGATAAGCGGTTCTCGGGGCTGCGCCCGTCGTGTATAATGCCCACGTCATGCGGGTCCTCATCACCGGCATCACCGGGTTTGTCGGGAGCCACCTGGCCGAGTACGCGCTGAGCCTCGGCGCCGAGGTGATTGGATCGATCCGGTGGCGGAGCAAGACCGAGAACATCGAGCACCTCCGCTCGCGGATCACGCTCGTCGACTCGGACCTCCGCGATCTGTCCTCGGTGCAGAACCTCCTGGAGGTGGCGGACCCCGACTTCGTGATTCACCTCGCGGCCCAGAGCTTCGTGGCGTCCTCGTGGTCCGCGCCCGCCGAGACACTCTACACCAACACGGTGAGCCAGGTGAACCTGCTGGAGGCGATCCGGCACCGCCAGCGGAAGCCCCGGTTCCTCGTGATCGGATCGAGCGAGGAGTACGGGCTCGTGTACGACGACGAGCTGCCGGTCAAGGAGACGAACCCCTTGCGGCCCCTCTCCCCGTACGCGGTGAGCAAGGTGGCCCAGGACCTGATGGGCTACCAGTACTTCAAGAGCTACGGGCTCCCCATCGTCCGGAGCCGCGCGTTCAATCACAGCGTAGCCCGTTTCACGCCGGTTTTCCTCCGCGACGATCGCACGGGCCTGATCGACATCCGTTACATCAGCGAGCTCAGGCGGTACAAACCGAAGGGGTATCTGGGAGGCCGTTTGCTGCCAGACGGCGCGGTCGTGTGGGAGATGCGCCGACACGATCTGTCCGTGTGGGCGGATGGACGGTGGTCCAGGATCATCCACCTCTCCTGTCATCCGCTCCGAGAGGGCCAGCGCATCCTGCGGTTCGTCAGCAGCGGTGGCATCGTCGAGGTCACAGGCGACCATTCGATTATGATACCGGGCTCTGGGGGACACGTCCCGGCTTCTGCCGATCGGCTGTCAGTGGGACAGCGCGTCGCGCTGGTCGATCTGCCGCGCGGCTCCGGGATGTTCGTCCATGAGGATGTCGCCTGGCTTTTAGGCTTCTTTGTTGCGGAGGGGTGCATCACCGGCGGCAAAATACGGATCTACAACCCGGACAGGAAGCCCCTCGAACGCTGCCGCGAGATCCTGCTCGAGCATTTCGGAGTTGACTCGTACTTTGTGGAAGGGGAGCGGGGAGTATGGCGGCTGACCGTGCGGAAGCCGGAAGCGTACGCCCGCTGGCTTTCCCCCCAGGTCTACGCCTCGGACGGCAACAAGCGCGTGCCCCGGAGCATCCTCAACGCCCAGACCGAGGCGAAGCTCGCATTTCTCTGCGGGTACAACGAGGGGGATGGGTTGAGGGCTGGCTACGGTTCGTACGAGTTCAAGAGCTTCAAGACCAAATCGCCGATCCTCGTACTCGGGCTTTGCTACTTGGTGGGAAATACAACCCGTCAGCGCGTGTGCCTGAATACGGAGGTTCGCGAGGGTAGGACCTACTATCTTATCAACCTGAACTCTGGGATTGAGGCGCACGCGAACTGGGGACGGCATTTGGAAGTCCCTGATGACGTCATCAAGAAGATCGAAGAGGTGCCGTACGAAGGGGAGGTGTGGGACTTCGAGACCGAGAACCATGTCTTCCACGCTGGGCTGGGCCGCAATCTCGTCCACAACACGGGACCTCGTCGAGGAGAGGTATTTGCCGAGTCCAACTTTGCTCGCCAGATCGCTGAGATCGAGGCGGGACTCCGGCCGCCCGTGGTCTCCGTCGGGAACCTGGACGCGCGCCGCGACTACTCCGACGTGCGTGACATCGTCAAGGGGTACTGGCTGCTCGTCGAGCGCGGCGAGCCGGGCGAGGTCTACAACCTCTGCTCGGGCCGCGTCTGGCGGATCCGCGAGGTCCTGGATTTCTACCTGGCCCACTCGAGCGCGTCGGGGATCGAGGTGCGGCAGGACCGGGCGCGGCTCCGTCCCTCCGACGTCCCGGTCCTCGTCGGGGACAGGTCGCGGATCGCTCGCGCCTTCGGCTGGCAGACGGAGATCCCCTTCGAGCAGACGCTCCTCGATACCCTCGAGTACTGGCGGCGCCGGATCAAGGCGGCGGCTCCGTAGAAGGCCGTCATGATTTGGAGTGATCACGAGTCCGCGCCGGCCGTGCGCCGGGGTGCCCTGCCTCGCTTCAGGCCTCCTCGCCTCGACGGGCCCACCCACGCCTTCGGCGTGGGTACCCGGCTCGGACGCCTCCGCTGGCCCCCCCATCCCCCCGCGGCGGGGGGTAGTCTTCGCGGCCCAACAGAGTTGGACCGCTCAGAGCGCTGCGGCGTCCTGCGCTTCGCCGCCCGCTACGGCTCGTCGGATTCGCTCGGCAGGGCATCCCCGGCGCGCGGCCCCTGCAAATCGTGGAGCGCTATCTAGCGTCTGCGCCGGCCGGGGGAGCGCCCGTGCGGGTCGCACTGGTCCACGACTGGCTCACCGGGATGCGCGGGGGGGAGCGCTGCCTGGAAGTCTTGTGCGAGCTGTTTCCCCAGGCCGACCTCTTCACGCTCCTCCACGTCCCGGGGAGCGTCTCGTCCCTCATCGAGCACCGGCGGATCGTGACCTCGCCTCTCCAGCGGATTCCCGGTGTCGCGTCACGCTACCGCGCCTTGCTCCCTCTCTTCCCGTGGGCCATCGAGCGCTTCGATCTCAGCGGCTACGAGCTGATCCTCTCCGTGAGCCACTGCGCTGCCAAGGGCGTCCGGGTTCCGCCGGGCGCTGTCCATATCTGCTTCTGCCTGACGCCGATGCGCTACGTCTGGGACCTCTACGACGATTACTTCGGCGCGCGGGCGAGCTGGCCCGTGCGCGCCCTGATGCCGCCTGTGGCCGCCGCCCTCCGGCGGTGGGATCGGGCCACGAGCGATCGGGTCCACGCCTTCCTCGCCATCTCCCGCTTCGTGGCAGCGCGCATCGCCCGGTACTACGGCAGGGAGGCGGAGGTGATCCACCCGCCGGTGGACGTCCAGCGCTTCCGCCTCGCTGACGAGGCCGGCGAGTTCTACCTCGTGGTCTCGGCCCTCACGCCCTACAAGCGAGTCGATCTGGCGGTGGAGGCGGCCGGCCGGCTCGGCGTCCAGCTCGTCGTGGTGGGGACGGGGCCGGAGGAAGCCCGCCTCCGGGCGTGCGCCGGTCCCGGCGTCGAGCTTCTCGGCTGGCGCCCCGACGCGGAGGTCGCCGAACTGTACCCCCGCTGCCGCGCCGTGCTGTTCCCGTCGGTCGAAGACTTCGGCATCGTTCCGCTCGAGGCGATGGCGTCCGGGCGACCCGTCATCGCCCTCGGCCGCGGCGGCGCTCGCGAGACGGTCACCGGGCTCGACGACGGCGCGGGGGAGCCGAGCGGCATCTTTTTCTCCGAGCAGACCGTGGAGGCGCTGGTCGAGGCGATCCGGCGGCTCGAGGCCAATGCCCACCGCTTCGACCCCAAGGCGCTCCGGGCCCGCGCTGAAGCCTTCGACCGCCCCCTCTTCAAGGAGCGCCTGGCCGCGGCCGTCGCGCGGCGCATCGGCGAGTTGGGCCGCGAGGGGTCGAGATGCTGAAGGCCCACTCGAAGCTCCTCGAGCACCTCACGCTGGCGGGGGACCTGGTGCTGATCTGCGGGAGCTGGGTTCTGGCGTACTACCTCCGGTTCTGGTTCGGGCCCATTCCCGTCTACCGCGGCGTTCCGCCCCTGGGCCCGTACCTCATCCTCCTCGTCCCGATCGCCCTGGTCTGGGCGGTGGCGTTCAAGGCCTTCGGGCTCTACCGGCCGCGCCGGCTGGGCTCACGGGTCGCCGAGTGGGTGGACATCGCCAAGGCCTCCACGCTCGGCTGCCTGGTCCTGATGGCGGTGATGACGTTCTTCTTCCGTTCCTTCGAGTTCTCGCGGCTCGTGATCCTCTACTTCTGGGTCCTCTCGGTCGTCTCGGTCAGCCTCTCCCGCGCGGTCTTCCGCGAGGCCCTCCGCTTCGCGCGCCGCCGGGGCTACAACCTCCGCTACGCGCTCGTCGTGGGGTCCGGGGAGCTGGCACGGACCGTGGTGGAGCGGCTCCGTCAGCGGCCGGACGTGGGGATGCAGGTCGTGGGGCTGGTGGGGGACGAGAAGGACGGATCAGACCCGGGCGCGGCGCGCCTCGGGGGCTACGGAGACCTCCGGAGCGTCATGGAGCGGTTCACCGTGGACCACGTGATCCTGGCCCTTCCCCACGAGGACTACGCGCGGCTGCCGATGGTCCTCGAGGAGATCGGCGACGACCCCGTGACGATCCACTTCGTCCCGGACTCGCTGCGATTCGCGACGCTGAGGGCCGGGATCGAAGAGTTCGAGGGGCTCCCGTTCCTCCACCTCCGCGAATCCCCGCTCCACGGGTGGAACCGGGTGACCAAGCGCGCCCTCGACCTGGGGCTCGGAGGGCTCGCGCTTCTCCTCGCTGCGCCCCTCATGCTGCTCGTCGCGCTGGCGATCAGGCTCGGCTCGGGCAGCCCCGTGCTCTACTGCCAGGAGCGGATGGGGCTCGACGGGCGGCGGTTCTGGATGCTCAAGTTCCGCACGATGGAGGTGGACGCCGAGGCGGCGACTGGCCCCGTGTGGGCGCACCCGGGCGACCCGCGGCGGACCCGGCTGGGCGCCTTCCTCCGCGCGTGGAGCTTCGACGAGCTGCCCCAGCTCTGGAACGTGCTGACGGGCGAGATGAGCCGGGTGGGGCCGCGCCCGGAGCGCCCGGTCTTCGTCCAGGAGTTCCGCCGGCGGATTCCCGGCTACATGCTCCGCCACACGGTGAAGTCGGGCATGACCGGCTGGGCGCAGGTGAACGGCTGGCGGGGCAGCACCTCCCTCGAGAAGCGGATCGAGTACGACCTCGAGTACATCGAGCGCTGGTCGCTCGGCTTCGACCTCAGGATCCTCTGGCTCACCCTCCGGCAGGGCTTCCGCAACACGAACGCCTATTGATGCGTGACGGGCTCCGTCGATCCGGCTCGCCGCGCCCGTGACGGGCATTTCTGTCCGCGTGGGGCCGGCGCGGCGTCCCGGAGCAGTCGTACCCGTCGTCAGAATCGAGTATCATAAACGGCAGGAGGTTCGTTATGGCTATCGGAGTGCGCACGCGTCGGTTCTCAGTGGAGGAATACCACCAGATGGTTCGGGCGGGGATCCTCAAAGAGGACGACCGCGTGGAGCTTGTCGAAGGAGAAATCATCGAAATGACTCCGATTGGTCCCCGTCATGCCACCTGTGTCGATCGCCTGACGCGCCGGCTCATAGGCTTGTTGGGCGACCTAGCGGTCGTCCGGGTGCAAGGACCAGTCCGCCTTGGGCCGTACTCCGAACCTCAGCCGGATACGGCGCTGCTTCGCCCGCCCGTCACCCGCTATCAGGATCGTCATCCGGACCCGGCCGACATCTTCTTGGTCGTCGAGGTCGCGGACACCACCGTTGAGGATGACCGGGCGCAGAAAATCCCGCTCTATGCGCGCGCCGGCATCCCGGAGACCTGGCTCGTGAATCTTCCCGGCGAGGCGGTTGAGGTCTATCGGGACCCGGCCCCGGACGGATATCGACAGATCCTCGCGGTTCGGCGTGGCCAGCCCCTTGCTCCCCTGGCGTTCCCTGACGTCACGCTGACCGCCGACGAAATCCTCGGCTAGCGTAGCCCACCCGCACCCGGTGTCAGGCCTCGGCCTTCGTGTAGCCGACAGGTCACCCGTACCTGAGAGTAAAGACACAGCGAACGTTGGCGAAAGAGTGTTGTTTGACGGGCCCCCTCGGAGCCCGTACAATCGTTGCGAGGAGCTAACCCGATGGGTCCCCATCGCGTGGTGCTGACCTACAAAGAGTACGAAGCCCTGCCGGCCGACGGCCGCAGGTACGAGATCCATGGGGGGGAGCTCTCCGTGACGGCAGCGCCGAGTCCCCGGCACCAGATGATCAGCGCCAACCTCTTCAGACTTCTTGACGCTCATGTACGCGCGCGTGGGATCGGCATCGTGCTTTACGCTCCTCTTGACGTCATCCTCAGCGACACCTCGATCGTCCAACCTGATATTGTCTATCTCGAGCCAGAAAGGCTTGGCGCGATCAGCCACCGCGGGGTTGAGGGTGCGCCGACTCTTGCGGTGGAGATCATCTCGCCCTCAACGACGCTGATCGACCGGAGCACCAAGCATCAGCTCTACGCCCGTCACGCCGTGCCGTTCTTCTGGCTGGTAGACCCCGAAGCACGCATGGTGGAGGCGTTTGTCCTCGGGCCCGAGGGCTACACGCTCGCCATCCGGGCCTCGGGGCCTGACCCCGTTAGCCCGCCACCCTTCTCCGACCTCGCTCTCGTTCCTGCCTCCCTCTGGCCGTAGCCTCCCCATGCCGCCAGAACAAACGGTTGCCGGACGCCTCTCCCTCGTTTGCCTGGAAGCAGGCCGAGCACTTCGTGACTCCGCTCGGGTGTGAACAGGGTTCGAGGAGGTTCGAGGATCCAGGAACTTGCCCCGGTCGGTCTGACGCGCGACGTCCCCGAGCACGGCCTCAAACCGGGCGACGTGGGGGCGGTCGTCCATTGCTCCGCCGACCGCGCTGGGTCCTCCGCCTCCGGGATCCGCCGCGGGCGCCGGGCTACGGCCCTGTCGGAGTCATGCCCTTCGAGCGCGGGCTTCGCCCGCGCAACCGATTCCTGGGGGCGGCCTCGGAGGGGGCCCGGGTACCCGCGCCGGAGGCGCGGGTGTCCCCCTCCGATCGCCCTACGGGGCCTGGACGGGCTCAGTCTCCAAGCGGATCCGGAGGAAGTGATCGCGGAAGCGCGTGAGGTCGCCCTCAGAGACCAGGTCGGAGATCAGGAAGCAGGCGAGAGGTCCCTGCTTCCAGACGAAGACGGAGAAGCCGTTGATCTGGGTCAGCATCGGGCGGAAGCGGTCGATCTGGACCCGGTTGCGGTTCGGCACGGCCAGGCCCTGTCCGGGGAGGATCACGTACGTGAGCGCGTGGTCCTCGCGATCCTGGTAGGAGAAGGCGAGCCCCCACCGGCCCTCGACGACCACGGGCTCCACGCCGACCAGGCGGACCTCGTCGTCGCCCTCGAAGACCTTCGCGAGCTCGATCCGGGTCTCGCGCATGAGGCGCGGGAGCACGGCAGGGATCGCTTCCGGCCGCGGCTCGCCCCAGAGGACGCTGCGGGTATGCTGGGAGAGCGCCGCGCGGACGAGCGGTTGGAGCGGGTCGGGCGCAGCGGAACGCGGCAGGACGGGGAGGAGGACGAGGACCATGAGCATTGCGGTGGCCAGCGCCGCGCCCACCGGCGCCGACCACCAGAGGGTCCCCGGCCGCGCAGCTGCCGCGGCACGGATCCGCACTCGCAGGTGGGCTGGCGCGGGATAGCGGGGGAGCCGCTCGACGAGGAGCCGGCCGAGGGTCCGGTCGTCACGCTCCCAGCGCTGGCACTCCGCGCAGGCGGAGAGGTGGCGCTCCAGCGCCTGGCGCTGGTCGGGGGCCAGTCGGCCCTGACGCCACGCTCCCAGCTCCGCCCTCAGCTCCTGACACTCCATCGTCTGTCTAGCCTCTGTGATCCCCTTCGTAGTCCTTCAGCAGCCCCCGGAGCCGCTCCTTCGCGCGGAAGATCCGCGACTTCACCGTCCCCACCGGGCACTCCATGATCTGGGCGACGTCCTCGAGGGACAACCCCTCCACTTCTGCCAAGAGAAGCGCCGTCCGGAACACCTCGGGGAGCTGCGCCAGGACGCGCCCGAGGTCCGCCTGGGTCTCTACCGAGGCGCCGCCCGCGTCCGGGGCGTCGTGGAACATCGGAGCCGGCGACTCGGGAACGCCGTCCTCAGCGAGCGCCGGCTCGCGCTCCCGCTGGCGGTAGAAGGTCAGAAACGTGTTCCTTAATATTTGAAACAGCCAAGCCTTCAGATGAGTTCCCGGCTGGAAGCGGTGCGCGAACCGGAACGCGCGGAAGTACGTCTCCTGGACGAGGTCCTCGGTCTCCGACCCGTTCCGGGTGAGGTACATGGCGAAGGTGTGGAGGGCGTCGAGATGTTCGAGGGCCTGACGCTGAAACTCGCGGTCGGCCATGCAGGGCCTCTAGGCTCCCAGCCGATCAGGCGGCGGGAGCGACGGGCGCCTCAGCGGAGGAACCACTGGTGGGGGAGGTCGGACGCGATCACGCGGTGGTCATCCTCGAGCCCGTCGAGTAGCTCATGGATTGTTCGGTACAGCACGGGGTGCTCGAGGTGGGGGGCGAGGTCGGCCAGCGGCCGGAGGACGAAGCGGCGCTCGTGGAGGAAGAGGTGCGGGATGTGGAGGTCGTCGGGCACGCTGATCACCTCGTCGCCGTAGAGCAGGATGTCGATGTCCATGGTCCGCGGCTCGACGTGAGCGCGCGGGGCGGCCGTCCCCGAGCGGACGCGGCCGAGCCGGCCCTCGATGGCCTGGAGCTCGGCGAGGAGCCCCTCGGGGGGGAGGCTCGTCTCGATCTCGACGACGCAGTTGAAGAACCAGTGCGCCCGGTCGAGGACCTCGCCCGACGGGTAGTCCCAGGGTTCGGTCTCGTAGAGCGGCGAGGCGTTGAGGAACCGGACGTCCGGGAGCTGGGTCAGCAGCTCGATCGCCCGGCGCAGCTGTTCCAGCCGGTCGCCCAGGTTGGAACCGAGGCTCAGGAAGACGCGCGCCATGCCGCTACCGTCTCCGCACCAGCTCGACGCCCGGGATCCCGTGGATGCCCTCCATGGGCGGGGTCAGCTTCCGCACCCGCACCCTGACGGTCTCTGCCGGAAACTCCCGCAGGAGCGCCTCCGCGATGAGCGCCGCGAGCCGCTCTACGAGATACACGCGCTCCTTCGTTCCGATCTCCACCACCCGCCGCGCCACCTCGCCGTAGTCCACGGTGGCCCTGAGGTCGTCGGAGAGGCTCGCCGGGGTGAGGTCGAGGGCCAGCTCCACGTCCACGGCGAACCAGGCACCGACGCTCTGCTCGGCGTCGGTGACCCCGTGATGCCCGTAGAAACGGACATCCTCCACGAATATTTTATCAGACGCTCCGGGGGATGGCCGTGCGCTCACAGGAGTACCTTCGCTCATAGGTCAGGACTGTGCCTTCGAGCGCCCACCCACCCCTTCGGGGTGGGTACCCGGCCGGCGCAACTAACTCGGGCCTCGGCTCGTGGCTCATCTACTCGGGCCTCACCTCGTCGCTGGCGCCGGCGATGAAGCTGCCTGCGCTGAAGCGCCTCGGCTCGAACTGCCACGCCTGCGGCTCGTCCGGAGCCCCTCGGCTCGAACCGCATCGGGCGAGGCATCGGAAGGGGCGGGTACCCGCGCCGAAGGCGTGGGTGGCCCCCCTCTGAGGAAGGTCACAGCCTCACCCGCTTCACGCGCTCCATCGCTTCGGCGAGCCGGGAGGCGTCGACCGTGAGGGCGATCCGGTAGAAGCCCTCGCCCGAGGGGCCGAAGCCGACGCCGGGCGTCACCACCACCCCGACCTCGTCCAGGAGCCGGCTCGCGAACGCCCGCGAGTCGAGGCCTCCCGGCACCGGCGCCCAGACGAAGAAGGTCCCCTTGGGCACGTCCACGTCCCAGCCCAGCGTGGTGAGGCCGCGCACCACGATGTCGCGCCGCTCCTGGTAGGTCTTCCGGTACTGCTCGGCGATCTCCTGGGGCCCGGTCAGGGCGGCGATGCCGGCGTGTTGAACCGCCTCGAAGACTCCCGAGTCCACGTTGGTCTTCACCCTGCCGAGGCCGGCGAGCGCGCGGGCGTTGCCGACGCAGAACCCGAGCCGCCACCCGGTCATCGAGTAGGTCTTGGAGAGCGAGTGGAACTCCACGCCGACCTCGCGCGCCCCGTCCGCCTCCAGGAAGCTCGGCGGCTCGTAGCCGTCGAAGTGCAGCTCCGAGTACATCGCGTCGTGGCAGACGATGACGCCGTGACGCTCCGCGAAGGCGACGACCTGCCGGAAGTACTCGCGGCTCGCGCAGGCGGCGGTGGGGTTGTTGGGGTAGTTGAGGTACATGAGCCGGGCGCGCCGGGCGACATCCGGCGGGATCGCGTCGAGATCGGGGAGGAAGCCGGTCTCGCGGCGGAGCGGCAGGAAGTGGGCCTCGCCGCCCGCGAACCAGGTCCCGGCCGCGTAGACCGGGTAGCCCGGGTCGGGAACGAGCACCGCTTCCCCGGGGTTGACGAAGGCCAGGGGCATGTGCGCGGTCCCCTCCTTCGACCCGATCAGCGTCAGCACCTCGGTCTCTGGGTCCAGGCGGACCCCGAAGCGCCGCGCGTACCAGCTCGCCACCGCCTGGCGGAAGGCGAACATCCCCTCGTACGAAGGGTAGCGGTGCGTCTGCGGGTCGAGGGCGGCCTGCTGCAGCGCGTGGATGACGTGCGGCGGGGTCGGGAGGTCGGGGTCCCCGATCCCGAGGTCGATCACGTCCACCCCCCGGGCGCGCGCCTCGCGTTTCTTCTGGTCGATCTCGGCGAACAGGTACGGGGGCAGCCGCCTCAGCCGGTCGGCCAGCTCGAACGGGTCAGGCACCGGAGGACTCCTGAATTCGCACGACCGGGTTCCTCAGGCTCCCGATCCCCTCGATCCGGACCTCGATCTTGTCGCCCGGCTGCATGGGCCCGATCCCGGCGGGGGTGCCGGTGGCGATCACGTCGCCGGGGAGGAGCGTCATGACCTGGGACACGCGTGCGACGACCTCCTCGACGGGGAAGATGAAGTGCTTGGTGTTCGACGCCTGCTTCCGCTCGCCGTTCAGGTAGGACTCGATCGTCGCCCCGCTGGGGTCGATGTCGGTAGCGATGCAGGGCCCGAGGGGGCAGAAGGTGTCGAAGGACTTCGCCCGGGTCCACTGGCCGTCCTTCCGCTGGAGATCGCGCGCGGTGACGTCGTTGAGGCACGTGTACCCGAGGATGTACTCGCGGGCGCGTTCGGCCGGCACGTTCCGGCAGCGCTTCTTGATCACGATCGCCAGCTCGGCCTCGAAGTCGACCCGCTTGGCGAGGGGCGGGCAGACGATCGGATCGTCGGGGCCGACGAGCGACGTCGGCGGCTTGATGAAGAGGATCGGCTCGTCGGGGATGGGGCGGTTGGCCTCCTCCGCGTGATCCCGGTAGTTGACCCCGAGGGCGACGATCTTGGAGGGGACGGTCGGGGCGAGCAGCACGACCTGCTTCAGGGGGAATTTTTTCCGCCCGCGCTTGAACGTCCCGAAGGGGGTCCCCGCGTACTCGACGACGTGGTGTCCCTCCAGGATGCCGTATCGGATTTTGCCGTTGGCCTTGAAGCGCACGATCTTCATCTCCTCCTCCGCTCTTCTACTCTCACGGCGCAGGCAGCGGGTGGCACGGCCCCTCCCCACGCCTTCGGCGCCGGGGGCCCGGCCCCCGCCCGCGCGCAGCGGGTGGGCCGGGCGGGTCTGGCGAGCACAGGCGGCACCCACGCCTTCGGCGCGGGTGCGCTCCCTGCCTTTTATTTCAGGCCGAGGACGTCCTGCATGGAGTAGAGGCCCGGGGGTGCCGTCGCGATGAACTTGGCCGCGCGGAGGGCGCCGCGGGCGAAGGTGTCCCGGCTGTGGGCCCGGTGGGTCAGCTCGAGCCGCTCGCCGAGAGTGCCGAAGGAGACCGTGTGCTCCCCGACGATGTCGCCCGAGCGGAGGGAGAGGATTCCGATCTCCTGTCGGGTTCGCTCCCCCGGCAGTCCCTGCCGGCCGTACACCGCGACCTGGGACAGGGTCCGGCCGAGGGCATGGGCGATCACCTCCGCCATCCGGAGGGCCGTGCCGCTGGGGGCGTCCTTCTTGAAGCGGTGGTGGATCTCGGTGATCTCCACGTCGTACTCCTCGCCGAGCACGGCCGCCATCTGGGCGAGGAGTTTCAGGGCGAGCGTCACCCCCACGCTCATGTTGGGGGACAGGAGGACGGGGACCTGCCGGGCGAGCCGGCCGATCTCCTCCCGCTGGGCCTCGGAAAAGCCGGTCGTGCCGATGACCGCCCGGGCCCCGCTCCGGGCGACCAGCTGCAGGTGCTCCAGGGTTGCCTCGGGGACCGAGAACTCGACGAGGATCCGGTCGCGCGTGAGAAGCGCTCGGGGATCCGCCGCGAGCGTCACGCCGAGCTTGCCGACTCCCGCCACCTCACCGGCGTCCCGGCCGACGGCCGGGTGTCCTAGCGCCTCCAGGGCGCCGACCAGGCGAAGCTCCTTGTCCTCCTGCAGGCACGCGACGACCCGGGACCCCATCCGGCCGGCGGCACCGGCCACCACGACGTCAGGCATACCTATCGTCGGAGGGGGGCTTCGCCCCCCTTCCGATTCCTCCCCCCAAGCTTGCGCGGGCCAAGCCCGCGCTGGAAACACGCGAGGTCAGCTAGGACTCGGTGCGACTTACTTCAGCAGGTTGAACTGCGCGAGGACTTTCTTGAGGCGCTCGCGGTTCGCCTCCGCCATGCGACAGAGCGGCAGCCTGAACTCCGGGGCGATCATCCCCATCATGGCCATGGCTTCCTTCACCGGGATCGGGTTGGTCTCGATGAACATGGCCTTGCAGAGCGGGAAGAGCCGGAGGTGGAGCTCCCGCGCGCGCTTCCAGTCGCCGTCGAGGGCGGCGTGCGTAACCTCGGCGGTCTCCTTGGGCACGACGTTGGCGATCACGGAGATGACGCCGCGCCCGCCGACCGCCATCAGCGGGAGGGTCAGGTTGTCGTCGCCCGACAGCACCGTGAACTCCGGGCCGCAGGCCAGGATCACCTGGGTCATCTGGTCCAGCGACCCCGAGGCCTCCTTCACCCCGACGATGGTCTCGCAGTCGCGGGCCAGCCGCGCGAGCGTGTCGGTCTCCACGTTGACCGCGGTCCGGCCCTGGATGTTGTAGACGAGGATGGGAAGGTCGGTGGCCTCGGCGATGGCCCGGAAGTGCTCGTAGAGCCCCTGCTGCGTCGGCCGGTTGTAGTAGGGCGAGACCACCAGGGCCCCGTCGGCCCCGGCCTTCTTGGCGTGGGTCGTGAGGTCGATCGCCTCCGCCGTCGAGTTGGAGCCCGTCCCCGCGATCACCGGGATGCGCCCGCGCGCGGCCTCGATCACGATCTCCACCACCCGCTTGTGCTCCTCGTGAGAGAGGGTGGGCGACTCGCCGGTCGTCCCGCACGGGACGATGCCGTCGGTGCCGTTTCGCACGTGGAACTCCACCAGCTCGCGGAGCTTGGCCTCGTCCACCCGCCCGTCACGGAAGGGGGTCACCAGCGCCACGATAGAGCCCTGAAAATTGCGCCTCATAGCTGCTCCTCCTTACACACAGACGCTCACGGATCAGTCGGGGAACGCTTCGCCAGCGATCAGGTCCTCATAGGTCTCGCGTCGCCTCACGAGGGAGAACCGCGCGCCCTCCACCAGCACCTCCGCCGGCCGGGGACGGGCGTTGTAGTTGGAGGCCATCGCGAAGCCGTAGGCCCCCGCGCTCATCACCGCCAGCAGCTCGCCCTCCTCGACCGCCGGCAGCTCGCGGTCCTTGGCGAGGAAGTCGCCGGACTCGCAGATCGGCCCGACCACGTCCACCACCCGGGCGGGACCGCCCCGGGGCTCTGCGACGGGCAGGATCGCGTGGTAGGCGTTGTAGAGGCTCGGGCGGATCAAGTCGTTCATGGCCGCGTCCACCACCACGAAGCGCTTGGGCCCGTTGTCCTTCAGGTAGAGGACGCGCGTCAGGAGGACGCCGGCGTTTCCGACGATGGACCTGCCCGGCTCCAGGATCAGCGTGAGCCCGAGGTCCTTGACGGTCGGCAGGAACACCTGGGCGTACTCCTGCGGGGTGGGAGGGGTTTCGTCCTTGTACTGGATCCCGAGCCCGCCGCCCGCGTCGAGGTAGCGGACCGCGACGCCCTGCGAGCGGAGCGCGGCCCCCAGGTCGGCGAGGCGCGCCATCGCGTCGGCGATCGGAGCCGTCTTGGTGAGCTGGGAGCCGATGTGCATGTGGACGCCGACCACCTCGACGCCCGGGAGTCCGCGGGCGATCGCGTACGCGTCCACCCCCTGGTCGATCGGGATCCCGAACTTGGCGGTCTTGAGCCCGGTCGCGATGTAGGGATGCGTCTGCGGATCCACGTCCGGGTTGATCCGGAGGGCCACCGGTGCCCGCGTCCCCGCCTCCTGGGCCACGCGATCGAGCTGCCTCAGCTCGGCCGCAGACTCCACGTTGAACATCAGGATCTCCGCCTTGAGCGCCTCGGCCATCTCCTCGCGCGTCTTCCCCGGGCCCGCGAAGATGATCCGCTTCGGCGGAACGCCGGCCCTGAGGGCGCGGAACAGCTCGCCGCCCGAGAAGACTTCGGCGCCGGCGCCGGCCCGGGCGAGGAGGGCGAGGACGCCGAGGTTCGAGTTGGCCTTCAGGGCGTAGGCGATCAGGTGGGGGACGGTGGCGAGAGCCCGGTCGTAGGCGCGCAGGGACTCCACAATCGCCGGCGCCGAGTAGACGTAGGTCGGCGTGCCGATGGCCTCCGCGATCCTGCCGAGCGGAGTGGAGTCGCAACAGAGCTGCCCATCACGATAGCGGAAGTGAGTCACGCGGTCACCTTCAGGAAGCTTTGGGTGACCGTAGCACCGGCGGTGCGCGAAGTCAAGGGAGTGTCGCCGTCACCGCGTCGGATCGCGCGCTCTCGTTGGCGCGCCGCGCCCGGTCCACCGCCGTCACCACGTAGGCGTAGGTGCGGCCGCCTTCCACGGTGCGGTCGGTGAAGACCGTGCTCTGCACGAGGCCCGGCGTCACGCGGACGTAGGGCTCGCCCGGTGGCGACGCGCGATACACGATGTAGCCCGCGACGTCCGGCTCGGGGCTTGGGCTCCAGGCCAGGCGGATTGCCCCTTCCGAAGGGACCGCGACGAGGTTCGCCGGGGCCGAGGGTGGGGTGAGGTCGGCGGGCGTGGCCGCCACGGGGGCGGAGGGCTCGCTCTGGGCCACGCCCTCGGCCTCGCGTCGCACCGCGCGCACGGCGTAGTAGTACGTCAGGTCGTTCTGGAGGCCCGTGTCGGTGAAGCCGGTCGCGGTGATCGGGGCGGGCGTCACGGGCGTCAGGAGGGCTTCCGGGCTGGCGGCCCGCAGGACCTCGTACGCGAGCGCGCCGGAGAGCGGGCTTCCATCGACGAGGGCTGCGGGCGGTGCCCAGCTCAGGCTGACCTCGCCCTCGCCCGCGCTCGCGGTGAGCCGTTCGGGGCGGCGCGGAGCGGCGAGAAACGTCACGGCCAGGCGCGCCGAGGGCGGGCTCGACCGGCCGATCCCGTCGACCGCGGTCACGGCGTAGGCATAGCGGCGGCCGACGGCGAGGCCGGTCCGGTCGATCCAGGTGATGCGGTGTCCCTCCACCTTCGCCGGGGCCGGTGCCGCCAGCCGGATGGACGCGATCTCATCGTAGCCCACGACGGCGCCCCGGGCGAGCACGGCCGGCTTGGGCTCCGCCTGTGGCGCCTCCGCTCGCCGGTGGACGCGGAGCCGGGTCAGGTCCTTCATCCGGGTCCCGTCGGCTCGGGTCGTCGGGTTCATCCAGCTCAGCACGATCGCGTTCCCCTCGACCGTCGCGGTGAGCCCCGAGACGACCGCGGGCACACGACGCTCGGGGGCGACGGGCGGCCCTTTCCTCCCGCAGCCGGCGGCGGCCACGCCGATCAGCGCCACGACGAGGAGCCGACGCATCGTGTTTGACTCGGAGCGGGGCTTCGCCCCCCTTCCGAACCTCCCCCCAGGACTCGGTTGCGCGGGCGAAGCCCGCGCTCGGAGTGGAACCGGCAATGGTGGGCGAGCTGTCAGGAGCCCGAGAGCATTCAACCGTATTGCTCCGATACGCTCCTAGCCGGCGCCTTCGGTGACGAAGGCCTTCGCCGCGGCCAGCGCCCGGCGGACCGCCTCGGGTGCGGTTCCGCCGCCGGCTGCCCGGGCGCGGAGCGATGCCTCCACGGTGATCGCGTCGAGCGCGTCGGCCCCGAAGAGCGGGGAGAAGCGGCGGAGCTCCTCGAGCGCGCACGCCTCCAGCGCCTTTCCCGCGCCGAGGCAGTGCTTGACCACCTGACCGACGACCGCGTGGGCTTCGCGGAATGGCATCCCTTTTCGCACGAGGTAATCGGCCAGGTCGGTTGCCGTGGCGAGGTGGGCGCCCGCGGCCTCGCGCATCCGCTCGACGTTGAACGTCAACGACCCCAGGAGCGGAGGCAGGACCCCGAGGATCGCCTCGAGGGTGTCCACGCTGTCGAAGAGCGGCTCCTTGTCTTCCTGGAGGTCCGAGTTGTAGGCGAGGGGGAGCCCCTTCAGCGCCGTGAGGACCGCGACCAGGTTGCCGTAGAGCCGGCCGGTTTTGCCCCGGATCAACTCGGCCACGTCCGGGTTCTTCTTCTGCGGCATGATCGACGAGCCGGTCGCGAAGGCGTCGGAAAATTCGACGAAGCCGAACTCCGCCGTGGCCCACAGCGTGAGGTCGCTGGCGAGGCGCGACAGGTGCATGCCGGCGACCGCCGCGGCGGCAAGGAATTCGATCAGGAAGTCCCGATCGCTGACCGCGTCGAGGCTGTTGGGCGCCACGGCGGCGAAGCCCAGGTCGCGGGCCAGGGCCTCGAGGTCGATGGCGAACGCGGTGCCGGCGAGGGCGCCGGCGCCGAGCGGCAGCACGTCTGCGCGCGCCAGACAGTCCCGGAACCGCTCGCGGTCCCGCTGGAGCATGAACGTGTAGGCGAGCAGGTGGTGCGAGAGCAGAATCGGCTGGGCCCGCTGGAGGTGCGTGTAGCCGGGCATGGGGGCCCCCAGGTGTTCCTCGGCTCGGGCGATCAGCGCGGCCTGGGTCTCCCTGAGCCCGCCGTCCACCCCGCGGATCACCTCGCGCAGGTAGAGCCGCTCGTCGAGGGCGATCTGGTCGTTCCGGGACCGGCCGGTGTGGAGCTTTCCGGCGACGGCCCCGACCTTCTCCTGGAGCCGGCGCTCGACGTTCATGTGGATGTCCTCGAGCTCGGTCCGGAACGGGAAGCTTCCGCGCTCCAGCTCGTCTCGTACCTCGTCCAGCCCCTTCAGGAGGAGCGCGAACTCGGCCTCGCTCAGGAGCCCGGCGCGGTGGAGGGCGCGTGCCCACGCGCGGCTCCCCTCCAGGTCGTACGGCCAGAGGCGGCGGTCGAAGGCGAGGGAGGCGGTGAAGCCTTCAGCGGCAGGGTGGGACTCCTGGCTGAAGCGGCCGCCCCAGGGCTTCCGCTCGCGGCCGGATTGCGCCATCTCTACTCCCCGCCGGCCCCGCGAGCCGGAAGGGGGTGAGAGAGCAGGGCCGCGATCTCGGCCATGATGCGGCGGGTGACCTCGTCACGCACCGCGTGGGGGACTTTCCTTCCGCGCCTGATCGGGCCGAACTGGAGCGGCGGGCCGAAGCGCGCCGAGAGTGGATGCGGCCGCGGGATGTGCAGCGGCCGCCCGGCCAGGGCCTGGTAGGTCCCGCGGATCGCGACCGGGACCACGGACACTCCCGACCGCAGCGCGATCACCGCCACGCCCGGCTGGCCCTGGACGAGCTGTCCGTTGAGCGAGAAGGGGCCTTCGGGGAAGATGCCCAGGACCCCGCCCTCTTGGAGGATGCGGAGGGCGCGCTTGATCGCGCCCGGATCGGGGCGCTCGAGGTTGATCGGGATCGACCCCACGTGGCGGTGAAACGGCGGGTGGAGGGGCGTCGAGCGATAGACCCTCGGCATGACGAGAAAGGAGATCTTCCTCGGCACCGCGGCGCCGAGCACGACGCCGTCGAGGTAGTTCGCGTGGTTGGCCGCCAGGATGTAGGGCCCGCTCGGGGGCAGGTGCTCCAGCCCGGTGACGTGGAGGCTGAAGACGCGCTTGAGCATCGGGCGCCCGATCCGCCTGAGGAGCCGGTAGAGGAACGGGGAAGACTCGCGCTGCAGCGCCAGCGGAGATCCCGGCGCAGCGGGGGCGACGAGCTCTCGGGATTCCTCGCCTGATTCCATTTCGGGCCTCGCCTCGTGGCTCATTTACTCGGGCCTCGCCTCGGCGCTGGCGCCGGCGATGAAGCTGCCGGCGCCGAAGCGCCTCGGCTCGAACTGCCACGCCTGCGGCTCGTCGGCAGCCTCTCGGCTCGAACATCTACTCGGGCCTCACCTCGTCGCTGGCGCCGGCGATGAAGCTGCCGGCGCCGAAGCGCCTCGGCTCGAACTGCCATGGTCCGCCTGTTTATAGCACTCGGCGTTGGGCGCTGACAAGGTCGTGCCCCGCGCGCGGGCCTGGCGGGACGCGCCGAGCGGGGCTGGGCCCGCGGGCGCTCCCTACCGGGCCTTGGCGACGCGGTAGCGGGCCACGGCGGAGTTGTGCTGCTCGAGCGTGACGGAGAAGAAGTGGCGGCGTTGGTCGCCGGTCGAGACGAAGTAGAGATAGTTCACCTTCGCCGGGTTGAGCGCGGCCACGATCGCCGCCTTTCCGGGGCTCGCGATGGGACCGGGTGGAAGCCCTCGGATGCGATACGTGTTGAACGGGGAGTCCACCTGGAGATCATCCCGGGTGAGGGCCTGACGGTCCTTGCCGAGCGCGTACTGGACGGTGGGATCGGCCTGGAGCGGCATATCGCGCTTCATCCGGTTCCAGAAGACGGCCGAGATCAACGGCATCTCCTCCCGGATCACAGCCTCCTTCTCGATGATCGATGCGAGGGTCAGGAGCTGGTGGAAAGTCAGTCCCAGGGACTCGGCCTGCGCCAGGAGCTC
This sequence comes from Candidatus Rokuibacteriota bacterium, assembly GCA_016209385.1. Taxonomy (NCBI): domain Bacteria; phylum Candidatus Rokuibacteriota; species Candidatus Rokuibacteriota bacterium. The sequence continues at coordinate 1,943 of JACQWB010000247.1, read as the reverse complement.
GTCGGTCACCTTCGCCCTCAGGCGATGGACCATGCGCCCCAGCATCTCCTCGGGCGTGAGGCCCTTGAAGAAGCGGTAAGTGTCGGGAAAGAGGTAGCCCTCGATGGTCGGCCCCGGCAGTCCGAGCGTCCACAGGAAACGGGCATCCTGGCTGAGCCTCTGCACGGCCTCAGCCTGGGTCAAGCCCTCGGCTTCCAGGGTGCGTGCCAGCTCCCGGGCCGTGCCGCCCTCCGGGAAGAGGACCGGATGCTGGCGCACCTTTCCCTCCTCCAGGAACCTGAGGATCTGGACCGTGTTGACGTCCCTGGGGAGCTCGTACTCCCCGGCCTTGAGCGAGCGCGCCGTGCCCCGCAGCGCGGCGAGGACGAGGAAGCCGAGGCGGCTCCGGATGACGCCTTCCGTTTCGAGCTGCTGCGCCACCCCCATCACGCCCTGGTGCGGGCCGATCTCGACCACCCGGGCCCCAGCCTGAATGAGGGGGGTGGGGGTGAGGAGCCACCAGGCGTGGAGGCCCGCCAGGCCCGCGGCGCCGAGCAGAAGCGAAGCGAGGAAAGGGCGAGTCCCTGGAGCCAAATTGTGGAGCCTTGCCAGGATTCGAGGCATGACAGCCATAATTTTCACCATCCTAGCGGAAAGGCGGGTCAGCGTCAATCTTTTGCGGTCTTGTTCGGTCGATTTTGCTTTTTTCTCAAAGGAGTTACGGGATTTTGTTATACTTGGTGTTCGGCTCACCGTTCGAATTCCTTGAGGAGGAATCATGCTGGACATTCAGCTCCCCAACCGTCAGGAATGGCAGGTCCGCGAGCGCGTTTACGGGCGGATTGTTCTTGAGCCCCTGGAGGCCGGCTTCGCCCTCACCGTGGGCAACGCGTACCGGCGCGTTCTGCTCTCCTCGATTCAGGGCGCGGCGCCCATTTGGGCCAAGATCGAGGGCGTCCTCCACGAGTTCTCCTACTTCCCCGGGGTGATGGAGGATACGCTCGACGTCCTCCAGAACCTCCGGCAGGTCGTCTTTGTCCTCCACCTGAGCCGGCCCAAGATCCTCCGGCTCAAAGCCCAGGGGCCGGCTCAGGTCAAGGCCTCCGACTTCGAGCCCGACGCCGATGTGGAGATCCTCACCCCCGAGCAGCCGCTGGCGACCCTGGACAAGGACGGGCTGTTGGAAATGGAGGTATGCCTCGAGCGGGGGCGGGGCTACGTGCCGGCGGAGAAGCGGGAGCCCGAAGTCCTCCCGATCAACGCGATCCTGCTCGACGCGGACTTCTCGCCGGTCAAACGCGTGAACTTCCACGTCGAGCCCATCCAGGGCCCGCGTCCCGGTCAGGAGCGGCTGGTCTTGGAGGTCTGGACCAACGGCAGCGTCTCGCCGGAGGCGGCCGTCGGGGAGGCGGCCCGGATCCTGGAAGACCATTTCGAGCTGCTCGTGCAGTTTCCCCACGGAGTCCCCGTCGAGGAGGAGGCGGCCCCTGTCCCCGGGCAGCGCGTCGAGCTCAACGAGAACCTCTTCCGGAGCGTGGACGAGCTCGAGCTGTCGGTGCGTGCCTACAACTGCCTCAAGACCGCCAACATCCGCACGATCGCCGATCTCGTGCAGCGAACCGAGGCCGAGCTCCTGAAGACCAAGAACTTCGGGAAGAAGTCGCTGAACGAGATCAAGACGATCCTCGGGGAGATGGGGCTCTCGCTGGGAATGCGGCTGGACCCGGAGGAGCTGGAGCGGCTCCGCGCCCAGTACGAGAACCCGATCGATTAGAAATCGCGGTCTGCACCACAATCTGTAAAGGACCCTGTCTGGACGCGGCCCTGAAACAATGGCTGGTCTCGGTGCGCTGCTTTCCCCCAAGGCCGGGGTCGCCTCAACCCCCAGCTTGCTCCCAGGTCCCCCCGGCCCCGGAACACGCTCACGGATCATGCCTCAACTCTCACTCGCGCGAAAGTTATTG
>JACQWB010000246.1 GCA_016209385.1 Candidatus Rokuibacteriota bacterium | reverse complement strand
CGGATGTGATGGAGGTGGTCGAGCGGGAGATCGAAGATCTGGAGCGGTTCTGCTCCGACTTGGCCCAGGGCCGCTTCTCTATCTACTAGCAGGATGCTGAAAAACCCTCCATTCACCCTTCGACCGGGTACCCGGCTTCTGGGTGAGGGCGAACGGAGGAACTCTTGAAATTGCTGATGATTTTCCGTTCGTGGTGAGACTTGTCGAACCACGAAAAAGACTTTTTCACTATCCTGCTAGAGGGACGCCGTGATCTGCTTCCCCGGGCCCGATTCGCGCGAGCGCGCTCTATGGAACTAAGCCGGAAGGAGAAGTTCTCCAACCGCCGTTCCCTGGGTTTTCTTCTGGGAGCATTGGCCTTCTTCATCCTCCTCTTGATCCTTCCACGACCTTCTGGACTCTCTGCCTCCGGGCAGCGGGTTATAGCGGTCGTAATCATGGTGGTTCTCCTGTGGGCCACCGAAGCCTTGCCGGTTGCCTTGAGTTCCATTCTGGCTCTTGTCTTCCTCGCAGTGGTTCAGGGGGTAGGCTCAACGGCGGATCTCTTCGCCGGTTTCGCTTCTCCTCTTCCGTATTTTCTCCTTGCGATCTTGGTCATGAGCCAGGCCGTGAGGAAGAGCGGACTTGCCGACCGGATGGCAGGCTGGCTCATTCGAGGTGGGATGGGTCACTCCGGCCGGCTATACCTTAAGCTGTTCCTGTCCATGCCCTTCCTCGCCCTTGTCCTGCCCTCGGCGATCACACGCAATGCGATCCTGATCCCCGCCTACGAGAAAGGATTCCGGCGTTTGGGTCTGGCCCACGGCGATCCTTTACCCCGCGGCATTCTTCTCTCTCTCGGTGTTTTGCATCCACTGGCCTCCTCAGCTCTGCTGACCGGTGGAATCAACTCCATGACGACGGCCACCCTCCTGGGCGGATTTTCCTGGCTGCGCTGGTTTGTCCTGATGGCGCTTCCCTACTGGACTCTGCTGGCCCTGGGCGGTGGGCTTATTGCTTTCCTATACAGGCAGAAAGTGATTGCCCCTTATGGGAATCCGGAAACCCCGGCTGGCGCAGGCCCCCTCTCCTTAACTGAGGGCAAAGTCCTCGTGATCGTGGGAGTGACCTCGCTTCTTTGGCTGACCGACTTTTGGCACGGCTTGAATCCGGTGATCCCGGCGCTGCTGGCGGCTGCCGTCTTGCTGTTGCCGTATCTAGGCATCTTGGGCTGGAAGGATTTCGAGGAATCTGCGTCGTGGTCCATGTTCCTTGTGCTAGGGGTTTCTTTAACACTGGCCCAGGCATTGGCTGCCAGCGGTGCAGCGCAGTGGTTTGCGCGGGAGGCGATCCTGGCCCTCTCTGCCAGGGTCCTGGCACCAGAGTGGATCCTGGTTTTCCTGGTGGTCCTGGTGAGTGTGGTGCACCTGACCATTACGAACATGACCGCCTGTATTTCCTTACTGATCCCTGTGGCGGCGACGTTTGGCCGCACTCTCGGGCTAAACCCGGTGGTTTTGGGACTCATCGTGGGAATCTCGGTAGATGCGGTGATCCTCTACCCGCTGCAGACCACTACGAATCTCATGGCATACCAGTTGGGATACTTTAGTGCCTGGGATGTCTTCAAGGTCGGGGTCCTGATGCTGATTCTCACGGCTCTGGTGGTGGCTTTCCTGGCCGTCCCATACTGGCGGGCTCTGGGCCTGGCCTTGTAGTGGTGATGGCCATGCTTCTTTTACACAATTCTTCCTGCTGCAGTAAAAGGAGGCTCTTCTGAGGCACATCCAGGCGGTCAGACGACAGCATGAGGACGATACACTACGGCCCCCATTCGCTACCAATCTCTTGGAAGACAGGTACGACATCAGGACCGTTCAGGAGCTGCTGAATCACCGGGACATGACCACGACGATGATCTACATACACGTCTTGAATCGAGAAGGGAGAGGGGTTCGTAGTCCGGCAGACGGACTGGCGGAGTTGGCGAGTCTCTGGCAGCCATAAGTGGAATATGCCATCCATGGGGCAGTGCTTTCCCGCCGTGGGGGAGGGTATGATGTCTTGACAACTTCTTGGAAAGGAAAGAGAATCGTGGCTGTTGTGGGAAGTGTCAGCAACCGTGCTATGCTGACCAGTATGCTCAGTAGTTGTGTCGCAAGCGGGGAAATAGGAAATAGCCATGCCTGTCTTGTCGTGGACATCGATCGCATTCTACTGCGCGTTTTCAACCTTCGTTTTTTACCAGCAACTACACACCAAGCACTTTCAAGGTGCAAGCCAGGCGTTCGGTTTTGCTTTGAGCATTTCCGCTTTGCTTGGGATGCTTACTGGGTTCGGATATCTTATCTACTACGGCTGGTCTGTTGCGTGGTGGGCTCCGTTTGTAATCTTCGTTATAGGTCTCATAAGCTCCGTCATCGGATTTATGCTTGAACGCGTTGTAGGTGCGTTGGCACTAAGTCTCTCGGCATTCGTAGGATGGCCTGTATGCGCGTACTTCATGTTCAAGCTCATGCCAAGCGCCACATAACGAGCGGCTGCAGAACGACCGCAAAGGTGCGATGCACCTTTGTGCCCTCGCGTTGGTCGGCGGCATCTGAGCCGCGGCGTTAGGTTTCGAGAGGGCTTTTCGGTGGACAAGTGTCCGACACATTTTTATCGGTACAGAAAGCTAAGCGGAGAGTTCAGCGAATATGTTGAAAGGACGGTTTGTCACAACGAACTTTACTTTCCAAAGCCATCTTCGTTCAACGACCCTTTCGATTGCCGCCCCTCTTTCTCATTTGAGGCATCGAATGAAGAGAAGGCGACTTAAAAGATCGCTCAAAGAAGCAGCTGCCAAATCTGAATCGGGAACAGCGAAGACGTGAAGCCAGGAACACACTGAACGACTGGGAAACCCCCGAGACGCAAAAACGCATTCAGGACTCGCTAACTGAACTCATTACTGAACATGTAGGTGTCCTCTGCCTATCGGCCAGGAAGGACGACATCTTGATGTGGTCACATTACGCGGACTCTCATAGGGGTCTATGTCTTGAGTTTGACGGCTATTTTAAGTTTTTCGCGCGCGCCCTAGAAGTCAACTACCCCGAAACCGATGTGAGGCCTCAGATTAATCCCTACCGAGACTCGCGAGACCAGATGGTGGATAAAGCGGTGCTTACTAAAGCCAGCCATTGGAAGTACGAAGAAGAGTGGCGCATTCTTGAGCACGTCAATGGCCCAGGCGTTTATAGGTACCCTCCCGAAGCCCTCACGGGAATAATTCTTGGTGCACAGATACCACCGCAGGCCGTCGCCAAGGTCTTGGGCTGGATTGAAGAACGGGGACACTCCATTAAGCTATACCGAGCATCACCAAATCCAACCAAATTGTCCCTGATTGTTGATGAAGTATCCATTAGCCAGTTCAAAGCCTAACTGGTCAATCAACCGGACCCCAAAAAGCTAGGAGATGGGGTCAAATGGGAGAAAGGGTCAGGCTTGCATAATTGCTTTTTGGTGTTTGAACAATGGTTTCGCCTCTGGCCTGCCTGTGCGCCTGCCCGCGCGCCTGCCCGCGCGGAAACGCAGGCGGGGACACGCAGACAGGCCCGCCTGCGCTCGCGATGCGCTGTAATGCTCCCACGGCCCGACTCAGCGTTGAGACGTCCCGGTTGAACCGTCGGGCGACTTCCGTGAACGGCACCGCACCTGCTGCGTGCTGAGCACGGCCGGCAGTCTTTTCTCCCGCTGGACGCGCAGGATGTCGAACGAGGTCCGGGCTCTTGCCGTAGAAGTCGCACAGCATGCGCACGGCGCGGGTGGTGCACTCCTGGGTCCGCGCCCCGAGTCCGTTCAGTGGCAGGGCCTTCATCGATTGCTCGTACCCGTACCGTTCCAACTTAATCCGGCTAATTTTAACGGCCTGCCCGGTAAGAAAGTATGGACCATGTGAGCCGGGAACGTAGCAGAAAATAGTTGAAACGGCACCAGTGCGAAATATCGTTGCACGAAGATGCTCAGAAGTGTAGATAGATAAGAAGCGAATGAGTGGGAGTAAGCCTGTCCAAGACAAGAAGGAGATGATACCCATGAAGGCGATTACGTTACCCGCCCATTTTGATGGGGAGCAGATCCGGCTCGATGAACCGTATGTGTTGGAACCGGATACCAAACTGCTCGTCACGGTGTTACCGAAACACCCCGCTGGGGACGAACAGGATGCTTGGTGGCCATTGGCGACCGCCGGGTTAGCCGCTGCCTATGGGTCAGATGAGCCGGAGTATTCCTTAGACTGCCTCAAAGAACGGAATCCCGAGTATGCGGGAAGCTGACATCATTCTCACGCCGGTCCCTCAAGCCGACGGACAGGTGAAGCACCGGCCAGCTCTGGTCTTGCGGGAGATGCCGCGGTATCACGATTTACTAGTCTGTGGGATCAGCACGCAACTCCATCATACGTAGATGGCTTTGATGAGCGGATTGTTGCCACGGATGCGGATTTCGCCGCCAGTGGATTGGTCGCAGATTCGATTATCCGGTTGGGGTTTCTGGCAGTGGTCCCTCGCCACCGAATCGCGGGCGCGATCGGGAGCATTTCCTCGGAACGTCATCGTCGTTCATTGTGTATACACTGAGCGCGTATCTCACCGCTCAACAAGAAGCCTCATGGTAAAGTTTGACCGGCATCGATACTCGGTCACTACATGGCGCGCCTAACCACGCGCTGCAGGCCGACCGGAACCGCGCTCGGTTTTTGAGGCGCTGTCCCGAGATTCACGGCTCTGCCTCTAATCTCTGCTGGGGGCGGTTCCGGCGGCTGAGCGCGGAGCGTTATGCGTACCTCCTCCGACCTGACGCGCCACTCCTTGCCGGCGTGCATCCGCATCTCGAGTCCCTACCCTCTCGTGCGCCGGGCCATCATGCAACGCCGCCACGAGGGTGGCTCGCAGGCGAAGCCCCTTTTTTCGATGAGGTGCTCACGGATCCCGGGCCCGGGCCAGTGTCAGGTCCCGCTCCTCGGGATCCCCGCGGTTCTTGAGACCGCGCGTGCCGCGTCTGCTCGCGTCCTGATTCGCCGTCACTTCTTCAGCTTCAGCAGCCCCTCGACGCCCAGGTCGAGCCCGAAGCTCGTGACGAGCAGCGTCCCCACCTCCGAGAGCTGCGCGCCGAACGTGTCGGCGTTGAGTGCCCAGTACACGGCGATGTAGAGCCCGGCCAGGACGGCGCTCTGGAGCTTTCTAGCCTGGTGGACCGTGAGCGCCTCCAGCGGCGCCGGCACAGCGAGGGCGCCGGGCGCGGCCGATCCCATGATGTCCGCGGCCGCCACTGGAGCGGCGGCGGCAAGCGAGACCCACGGACCGCTCACGAGAGCGGGCTGGGCCGGCCCGAGCAGGGCGCCGGGCATCACCTTGACGACCTCCTGGGCGAGCTGGAGGAACTCGCGCTTCTGGTACAGCGGTAGCAGGTTCGGCCGGGCGGCCGCCGGCGCCTCCTCGAGCAGGCCCTGGCGCCAGTGCCCATCGAGCTCCTGGAGGCGCGTGGTAAGCGCCGCCTCAAGCGCCGCGGGATTGTCGGCCGCGCCCTCCAGCTCCTTCCGGAACGCGACCGCCGCCGCGGTCAGCGCCGGGTAGCCCGGCGTCAGCTGCCCCCGCACGGGTCCGAGCGCCTGGTCGATCAGCGCCCACTCGGCCTCGAGCCGCGCAGACAGTTCCGCGAGGCGGTTGCGGGCATCACGGAACTCTCCGTGAAACGCGAGGAAGAGCGCACGGCGCTCGCTCGGCGTCGCCAGTGGCGTCTCCGGCTTGATGGCATCGAGGGCAGGCGCCGTTCGATTGCGGTCGTCGAACTGCGTGACGACGACGCTGGGCAGGCCGAGCGGTGCCGTTCGAAGCCGGGACAGCAGGCGACCCATCGCATCCTGCCAGTCCAGAGCCGCCGTTTGGACATCCGCCGCCAGAACGCCGACGGCGCCCAGCTCGTTCTGTGCGGTGGCGACATCATTGCGGTCGAGGGAGGCGCGGGCGCGCTGCGCGGCGTCGCGCGCGGCCCGCAGGGATGGGCGCGTCGCAAGCGGCACCGGCAACGGTGGCGCGGCGAGCGCGCGCAGTTCGTCCAGCGCGGCCAGCGCAGCGGTCTGGCGCTGACCGAACTCGGTGACGGCGGCCCGCCACGCCTGGTCGAGCTGTGTCATGGCGGTGGCGATCGCCTGGGGATCATCGCCGTTCCGTGCGGTCACGAGCTGCTCCCAGCGCGGCCGGACGGCCTGCTGGAAGGTCGCGTCGGGTCGCTCGGTCAGCGTGGCGGCGACGGGGGAGAGCAGGCGCGCGGCGAGGTCGCGAGCCTCCCCGAGCTGGATCAGCTGCGCCAGGCGCTTGCGCACGAGCCACCCGAGCAGGAATCCGAAACCGATGATCACCGGGATGTAGGCGCTGCTCAGACGCGTCCGGACCTCGTAATCGAGCAGGACCGGGTTGGTCAGCTCCAGCGCGGAGAAGCGCAGCTTGCCGGTAACGGTGCCCAGGGGGAAGCCGGTGTCCAGGGCATACGGGATCTCAGCCTGGCGGTCCGCAGCGATGGCGACGGGTGCCGTCCCGGGCGTGATGCCCACACTGACGGGCAGCCCTGCCGCGCTCGACGCCACCCGCGAGACCTCGAGCGCGGACATGCGGGTCGCACGGCTCTCCTCCCGCGCGACCAGCGCCTGCTTCACCTCCGCCGTCTCGAACGGCCATTGCAGGGTTCGGCTGACGACCAGCTTCTCGGGCAGTCCCAGCTTCGCCGGCGTCAACACGATCTGCAGCTCGAGCCGCTCGCCGAGGCGCGACTTCGGCAGCGGAGCCAGCACGGCGCGATAGGTGCCCGGGCGGCGGACGGTGTCCTTTAGCTCGAGCCGCAGCGCCAGCGGCGTTCCGTCCGGGGCCGCCTCCCAGGCCACCGAGAGGGCGCCGTCCAGGTCCGAGTCGCGAAGGTTGCCGAGCGCCAGCTCGAGGACGCGAGGCTCATCCCCCTTCGCCGGCTTCTGGACGGACGGCTTGACGGCCAGCCGCGCCCGCCGCGCCGGCGCCACGTCGACGAACTCGACCGTGGCCGACCCCTCGAGCGTCACGGCCGCCGCCGCGACCGCGGCTGCTGGAACGGCGAGCTCCAGGGTCAGGAGCGCCGTGATCAGCGCCGCCGCCCTCACCGCTCGGAGACCCTCCACGGGCCTCATTGCAGCACCAAGTCGACGTCGCCGAGGGCGTGGAAGAGGAAGGCGAGCGGGTTGCCCTCCGCCAGCAGGTCGGCGCGGATCCCGGTCATCGCCTTGCCGAGCGGGTCCTTCTGCTTCCACACCCGGTTCGCGAACCTGCGGGAAAAGGTGGCGGCGAGCTTGGAGCCGACGACGCATTCGGTGCCCACGATGGCCGACGCGCCCGAGACCGTCCACGCCGTGACGAAGTCGGTGAGCGTGTCGATGCCGGTGGCGGCCGAGGAACAGGCCGCCAGGAGCACGACCGGGCGGGGCTGATCCCAGGCGGTCGGTTCCTTCTCGGCTCGCGAGCTGACATCTTCGTCGGAGAGCCACTGGGGTGCCGAGTCGATCCTGATGCGCGAGACGTCGGGCTGGGGCGCGCGAAGCTGGCGCTCGTGGTGACCGAGCAGGATCAGCAGGGCCGGTCGATGATCGGGCTTCTGGAAGAGCAGATCGAGCAGCGGCGCCGGCTGCACGGGCCCGGTAGCAACCTCCGCCGCGCCCAGGTCCCCGGTGAGGTCCGTGGCGAGCCCCACGGACTCGGGCAGGCCCGCGTCGGCGACCAGGCGCACGGGCTGGCCCTGCGTGGGGGGCGTGACCCTCGTGACCGAGCCGCCGGGCTGCTCGATTAGCTCCTCGACATGATGGCGCACGCCCCAGAACCCTCGCACGCAGTAGAGGGCGCAACGGGCATCGTGCGAACACACGGCGGCGTTGCCCGTTGCGTCCGTCTGCCACCCCAGGCAGACGCCCGCGCCCGGGTCGCCGGGCAGGTCCCAGTCGTACAGGAGAGGCCAGGGGAACGCATCCTTGTACTCGAACCGGATCACCTGGATGCGCTGCGCCTGCGCGCCGCTCAGCGCGACGAGATGCTGGCGGAGCTTGGAGCCGGGCAAGGCCGCCCGGTGGAAGAAGGCGCGGTAGAGTTTCCGCCCCCACCCCGCGAGCCCCCGGATCGTGGCCGCGACGTCCGCGGGAACGGGCGCACCCCTGACCAGCGGCGCGTAGTCGCGCCCGAGCGCGGGGCTGAGCGGGTCGCGGGCGGCCTGCTCGAGCAGGCGGCGGATTTCCTTGGCGGGATCTTCGAAGGTGACGGCGGGCAGCGAGACTTCCCCCGAGCTGCCGTCGGCCTTGAGGATCAGCTCGTGCGTGGCGCCACCGATGGAGCGGTTGAGTCCGATCGAGAGCGCGCGGGTGCCCAGCGCGTCCAGTGTGGCGAAGTTTTCGGAGCGGGACAGCTCCAGCCGTACCGTGAGGATCCGCTCGGGGTAGGCGCGCTCGGACTCGTCGACCTTCGCGTCGAGGAGGAACGACTGGACGAGGTGGTTGCGGTGGTAGACGCAGAGACGAAGCTGCGCGGCGCCGAAGCGCTCGGGGGCGCGGACCTCGAAGTAGACGGGCTCGGAACTCCCGTCTCGCGGCAGGAAGAGGGGCACGGCCCGCTCGGACAGGACCTCGAAGTCCTTGCCCTGGATGGCGACTTCGAGGTGATGGCCGGCCTCCTCGTCGGGCGGCCCCAGGAGCGGGTCAATGGGTGTGTCGATCTCGACGAGGCTGTCCGGGAGGCGCACGCCGATGTGCAGGCGCACCTGGTAGGCTGCGCCGGCCTCCAGCGATGACCGGTCTTCGAGCGCGCTGAGATACCGGCCCGTCTCCAGGCGCTCGAGCGCCACGTGGACGGCGCGGGCGGGCTCGCGCCCGCGCATCTGGCGCTCCTCGTGTAGAATCGCCCGGGCCTTGTGACTGGCCGCGTGGAAGGCGGCCCGCGCGGTGTCGAAGCGGCCGCGCATCCCAGCCATCGGCACGAAGCCATGGCTCTCGCCCAGGAAATCGCCGACGCCGCGGCTGTCGGCAATCCAGGCGCTTACCGCCGTGTCAGGAAGCGCCGGCAGCAGCGTCTCCCACCGGCGGCCCTCGCGCTGCAACTCGCCCAGCGCTTCCCTCAACCGCAGGGAGTGCAAGGAGTATGGGTCGGCGGTCAGGCGCGTCCGCAGGACGGCTTCACGCGCCGCGTACTCGGCCATCTCGTGCAGCGGGAGGTCGTGCGTGAACTCCTGGACCAGAGCCGTGAAGAAGCGCGCCAGCGCTCCGGGACCCAGGCCGCTGACCCGGAGGAGCGAGACGCCCGGCACGTCGGCGGGAGGAAGTGCGGGCGCCTCCGAGTCGAGCGTGGGGTCGACCCAGATGACAACGCGGGGCCGGCCTGGCTCGGCCAGAGCGGCCGCGACGTCGAGGACCGGCGCGGGCAGATCGGTCACCACGACGTGTGGGCCGACGAGGTGGAGGAGGGGCTCCACGTCACGCCCGGCGATGTGCAGATCGAGCCCGTGGCGACGCACGTCCCCGCCCTGCATCCAGGATTGCTGCAGGAGCTCGGTGAACCAGTCCGCACTATCGGCGCCGACGGCAGCGATCCGGAGTGGCAGCGTGAACGCGCTTCGCGGGAGCCACTCGGCGCGCGTCAGCCTCACCGAGGCGGAAACCGTGGCCACGGGGCCGCCGGCCGCGCTCAGGGCGGGCGCGAAGAACTCCTCGAGATCGAGGGCTGCCAGCGAGGGATGGGCGTCGAGGAAGATCGGCGGACGCCCGGTGCGCGACGACCTCCGGCTGCCGAGCTCGCGCACGCGATCACCGAGCCAGCCGATCGCGGGCAGGCCCGGCTGCCCGTACGGCGCCGACGCCAGCACGCGGGGCGTCCCGCTCTGATCGCGGTACTCGACGACCGTCAGGGGCGTGAGCGACTCGAGTCGCAGGACCGCCCAGCGGTCAGAGACAAGCGGCACTGCCTGATCCTCCCCGGGTGGCCGGAGGGGCCGCCGATGCTGGGACAGCAAGACACTTATTAGTATGTCGAGCGGTTGTCAAGGGCTAAGATCGGCGGCAGTGTCCCTCTCTCTCCGGGTGGGCGCGGCGGGCCCCTTAGCGCGCGGAGAGTTCGGTCATCGAGAAGAGCCCGCGGTGAGCATCGTCAACGAATCGCTGCCGCTCGGTCATGGGGGATGTCTCCGGCCACGGCATCGGCTCGCCTCCTCGCGGGGCGAGCGTACCGACTTACCCATCCTCCCGATCATGTGTTACCAATCTACCCGGTCTGTACCATCCTGTCGCCTGCGCTTGCAGCGGGCGGCGCAGGCGCCCCGCCGCTGAACCGCGCTAAACCGCTGGCGCGGTAGGACCAGCCGGCGGTCGCTCCCGCCCCGTGCTCCCGCCTGCGTTGCTGTCTTTCCCAGTCGTTATCGAGCCCCTCGCTTTTCTTCCTTCCGTCGGCCATAGCACACTCCCCTCCGGAGAGCGCCCAGCGCGGGCGTTCGCGGTGCAACTCCCTTTCGCCCCGGAGGTGGATGATGGCAACCCTACGGCAACAGATGGACAACGACAAGCTCGTGCGCGGGTTCGCGGAGCGAACGCGGGAGAGCTACCTGGCCGCGGTGGCCCGGCTGGCGAAGTTCTATCGGCGCTCGCCGGACCAACTTACGCCGGAGGAGGTCCAGGCCTATCTCGTGCACATGCTTCGCGAGGAGCAGCTCGCCTGGAGCACCTGCAATCTCTCGGTGTCGGCCTTCCGGTTCCTCTACCACACGACCCTGAAGCGCCCCGTGGCGACGTTCACGGTCCCGGGCGCGAAGCAACCCCAGAAGCTCCCCGAGATCCTGAGCCCCGAAGAGGTGCAGCGGATCATCGCGAGTACCCTCAACCGCCGGCAACGCGTCCTGCTCGCCACCGCCTACGGTGCCGGCCTGCGCCTCAGCGAACTCGCGTAGGGGACTGATAGTGATAGGGGACGATGCTAAGAAACTAAAGAAACTCGTGTGCATCGCCCTGCTCGACGTGTCTCAAGAAATAGCCCCACCCCGAGGACATGGCTCCAAGCTGTCGCTCCGAAGAGACGCTGGCAACTGAACCGGAGACGGTGTGCGGGGATCTGCCTCGCACAGCGCAGACGCTGGCCACCTTCGGCGACGCTCCCTGGCACCTCGGGGGCGAGCTGGGGGTCATCGCCATCCTCCACACGTGGGGCCAGACCCTCGTCCAGCACTTCCATCTCCCCTGCGGGGTCACCGGCGGCGCGCTTGTCCGCCTTTGGCGGGCTGGCCCGCGACCGGTGGCGGTGCCTCCCCGCCAAGCGGGGGTTCCTCTTCCCCGTCCGGGCGTTGGCGGACGTCTTTCGGGGCAAATACCTCGACCGACTGCGCCGGGCGTTCGACCGACAGCAGCTCCGCTTCGCGGGGGGTGGCGCGCCTGCCGGATCCCCGGGCCTCCGCCGCCTTCCTCGCCACACTCCGCCCGGCGGCCTGGGTCGTCTACGCCAAGCCGCCCTTCAGCCGGCCCGCCCAGGTCCTGGAGTACCTGGGGCGGTACACCTACCGGGTCGCCATCTCCAACGATCGGCTCCTCAGTCTGACCGACGGCATCGTGCGCTGCCGGTGGAAGGCCTACGCGGACGGGGACCGGGTGAAGGTCCTGGCCCTGCCGGCGGCGGCGTGCCTCCGGCGCTTCCTCCTGCACGTGGTGCCGCACGGCTTCGTCCGCATCCACCCCTTCGGGCTGTTGGCCCACCGGGGGCGGACGGCCAAGCTCGCCCGCTGCCGGGTCCTCCTCGCGACGGCGCCGCCGCCGGCCCCGGCGCCCCCCGAGTCCGTGGCGGCCCGCATACTCCGCGTGACCGGCGTGGATCTCACGCGCTGCCCGGTATGCCGCGCGGGCCGCCTGCGCGTCGTCGGCCGCCTGCCCCCCGGTGCCCTCCCGGTCCCCGTGGTGGACACCTCATGAGTCGCCCCCCAGGGCCGCCCGCTTCCTCCGCTCCCGCACCCCGCCCGTGGCGGAGGTGGGGCGCCGTCTGCCCCCGAGCCCTCCGGCCGCCCGGTCCCCGCGCGCTGGCCCCCCTCGCCCCTGGCCTGCCGTACCCCCGGTGCCTCGGGTCCGCCCCTGGACGGCGCCGAAAGCCCCTTCCCCCAGGGCCAGCACCGGGATACAATCCACATAGCCCTCGGGCCCGCGGTTCAGTTCAACCCGTTTTATCCGGCGGGCCCGCTCCCGGCACCGGGAGCCGGTTCTCTTCGGGGCCCGCCGGATAAAAGCTTATTCGTTGGACAGAATGAAACCACTTGCCGGAGGAAGCCTTGGACATCTACGAGGAGCTGGTCCTCCAATATCTGACGAAGGATGGTCATGTCTTCGTGAGCCCGCAGTACTCCATTCGCGGGGACACTGGAACCGAGTGGAGTTGCCCGGACTACGTCGCCCTAAACTTCCGAGCGAGAAGCGTTTCGGTCGTAGAGGTTTCATCTGCTCGGAAGCCTTCAACCCTCCAGGAGCGTGTCCGAACGCGGGACCATCAATGGCTGGACAGGCTCCGCGGCCAACTCACCGCAAACGGGGTTGTCGACGAGTCGTGGAAGGAGTACTTCGTCGATGTCTTCGTGCGGCGGGATGCGGAGCCGACGTTTCGGCAGGAGTTCGGCCTCGACCCGACCGTTCGCATTCACGTTCTCGAAGAGCTTGGCCCACCGTGGACTTGGACACGAAGCTATTCGCCGGATGCTGCCCGAGAGTAACTATGACGCCGAGGACACGGCGCGTTGTGTTCAACGTCAGTCCAACTTCTGGCTCCAACGGACCCGGGCGCTCGCGTTGCTCGCGCCCAGGCCGCTGAGCCTCGCCCTGGGTGTTTCTGACCTTCGTCGCATGGCAAACCGCGGCGTAGTGCTCTCAGGTACGACGAAGAGCGAGCGATGCCGCAATCTTCTAGAGATGTTGGGGCGAGGTGCGATGTGACGTGAATAAAGCGGGAGAGGGATGACCGTAAGCAAGATTATCGCAGCGATACTCGCGATTCTTGGGCTTGGAGCAGCAATACAAAACTTTTTCCTCGTTCCGCTGCTCTGGAAGCTCATTGGGATAGCTGTCGGTGCGGTCGCGGCTCTTGCGGTGATCGTTTTCAGCCTGGCAAAGTGGGCGAGGCCCCATCTAGGGGGCGGGTTCAGGCAACGCCCTTCCCATCGTGTCAAATTACGGGCGGGCTCGGCGGCAGTCTTGGCAGCGGTCTGTCTAGTGTTCGCTCTGGTTGCTTACGTTGTCGTTCGATATAATGCGATCAGCGTAGGCATAGTTACTGCCGCGAACACTAAGGTTGAATTTTGGATCCGTGGAGCCATACAGGGCGCCGATAAGCTGACCATTCAGATTCCTCCGCCCAGCCGTACGAAGTGTGTCCCGATTGACGCACCTGGGAGCGGCAGGTATCGAGCAGACGTAGTGATCGTCGACTGGAGCACCTCGAATCCACACCTGGAGCTTTCGAACTTCTTTTATCCGCAGCTTCTCGGTGTGCAGTGCATCCCTTCCATAGAACCAGACCAGATTATGGTGCGTGTTGAACCTCCAACGGCCGAGGTGTTCTTTCCAGACCGCACGTACTCCTACAACGCGGGCATCGTCATAGCAGGAGGGGTACTATGGATCGTGGCTTTCGTGGTCTTCTGGCTGCGTTCGTAGGTCTGGGGTCATTCGCGATCGGGTTGCCCACTCTCAACGCGGCGCAGGGGCTAAATCACCCAGGAAGGGTTGTGGAGATGGGAGCGAATCGCCCACTTTCCGTCGATGTGAAGGCATGGCCAGAGTCTCGCCAGACTGGAAGGGAAGGGGATTGTCCCGTATATGGCAAAGCGCCCCTCGATTCAACGCAATCTGTGCCAGCTGACGGGCAGTTTCGGCTGCGAATCGAAGCGACTAAGCCCACATACACGACCACTTACTGCGCGAGCGGCTATTACCCTCGCGCGGATCGAGATGTTCCCAATAAGGAAGACGGTTCCCCTGTGATCCCCAACCCCGTAGAGATGTATTCACGCAAGAATGACCAGACAGCCTACACGCTAATTGTCCGAAGCAAGACCGCCTCGCTTCTGAATGATCTGGCCTATCTCCAAAGTATAAATCCTGAAGGGTTCAACAAAGTTGTCGCGGCTCTCGGGTCTGATATCGGGACGAACTTCCCCATGCGGCAGAAGGCGGTGTTCACCGTCCGTGACTTGATTCTCGAGTGGAGAAAATAGCCGCCCAACGAGGCGCTGCAGGCGACGGCCAAAGGCAGGCCGCTCCTGTGCGCTTGAGTTATGCCGACTGGGCGTGAATCTCCATGCAAGGAGATCGCAGTTTGAGGAGATTGATCCGGCTTCCGACTCTTGCGCCCGTTGGCAAAGCAGCGAAGCTGTCCGCTCCCACGCGAGGCACGGTTGTTCCACTGCTGACGGCCGAGGCACGCCTAAAGCGGGCGTTGCGTTACCACCTTCACCACCTCGGGTTCAAGCGGACCCCGGAAGGAGGCTTGGCGCCGCCCGACTCCTCCAAGGATTCCTACCGCCAGCTTCACGGCGCGCAACTGCTTGAACGGCTCAAGGCGGAGCGGAGCTTCATCGCACGCCAGTGCCCTCGGCTTCGAAGCTTCTTCGCGGAAGGGAGCGAAGTCGATCCCTCGCAGGTTGCGCCCCGGCTGGAGATGGTCGAGGTTGAGACATGGCAATCAAACCTGTTTCGCCTGGCCGCGCTGACGTGGAGCGTGCCGGTGTCCCAGGGTTATGGGCGGCGGATGCGGTTTCTCGTATGGGATGACAGCAACGGCAAGCTGGTCGGCCTGTTAGCCTTGGGTGACCCCGTTTTCAACCTGGGCGTGCGAGACAAGCATATCGGCTGGACTGCGGATGACCGCCGCAAGCGCCTGGCTCACGTCCTTGACGCGTACGTGCTGGGTGCCCTTCCGCCCTACAACATGCTGCTGGGCGGCAAGCTCGTCGCCGCGCTGGTCGGGACGCGTGAAATCCGCGACGCTTTTGCCTGGAAGTACGCCGGCGTGCGAGGCCTGATCTCGGGTGAGGTTAAGCCGGCCGCCCTGGCGATGGTGACCACCTCCTCGGCGCTTGGCCGGTCGTCCGTCTACAACCGGCTGCGTCTTGGGAACTATCGCCTCTTCCGATCTGTAGGGTATACGTCCGGCTGGGGCCATTTCCACATTCCGGACCGCCTATTTGCGACGATGCGTGACTACCTCAAGGCACACGGTCACCCATACGCCGACAACCACCGGTACGGGGACGGGCCGAACTGGAAGCTCCGCGCCGTCCGGGAGTGTCTGAGGCTTCTCGGTCTCAACACGGACTGGCTGCATCATGGGATCGAGCGTGAAGTATTCGTTTGCGAGCTTGCGAACAACGCGCGGTCTTTCCTGATGGGGCGATCAAAGCATCCGCGCTACGGCTGCCTCCCAACAGTGGCCGAGGTCGCCGCTGCGGCGCGGTCGCGCTGGCTAGAGCCTCGGGCAGCACGCCGGCCTGAGTTTGCTGCTTGGCACCGGGAGGAGCTTGGCGCCCTGCTCGACGTTCCCGGTCGAGTTGCTCGGGACGAGCGGGGACGAGCCGCCGCCGCGCGGTAGGGGGGAGCCATGGGTCTTGCGAACCTCGATGTTGAGCAGCTGCGCAGGAAGGTCCTGGCGGCTTACCGTGCCGACGATCCGACCCTCGGGCGCTTCCGGGATTATGGGCGCCGCCTCCGTGCGGATGTCCGGCCGCTTCGTACCTACGCCGTCAACGCAGTGTCCTTCGTGTCGGCCGACGGCGGGGACAACCGGCTGAGGCTGGACCCGGCCGCTGTAGAGCTCGTGCGTGTGGTGGACTCGCGTGGCAACCAGTGCGCACTCGATGCGGTCCCTGGGACGATTACGCTGCAGGAGCTAGAGCAGCGCGCAGTGAGTGGAGACCCGAATGTGGTGATGCCGCTCGAGCGGCTGTGCAGTGACCTCGGGAAGGGTCTCGGGGACCTTTCGTTCATCATTCGTGGCCTCGGCCGGCCCGGCAAGAGCACGGGAGCGCTCCGCTGCTACCGGGACATCGTGGAGTGGGCCGTTCTCTATGACCTCGTCGCCAATCCGAGCCTTCAGTGGGGCGGTGACACCATCCTGATCCGGGATGGTCTCCTGCGAACGAAGTCCTTCAAGCGTGAGGTGTTTCCGCTCATCGACAAGAAACTCCGCGAGGCGGTCGCCACCCATGCGAAGCGCAACGTCACTCTCTCATTGGTCGGGGTGGCGAAGCAGAGCGCGGTGCTGGGGCGTTTAGCGGTGGCTTTGGAGCTGGAGGCCACCTTCCACAAGCCGTTTCCCTGCTACGTCCGAGTACCCGAGGACATCGAGAAGGAGTGCTACAACTTTGATCGGACGTGGCTCGACACGTACGAGACCAGCGAGCCGGACGACGACGGGCAGCGCCTCTACCAGTCGTTGGGCCGGCTCTTTCTCGTCAAGTTTGGGGACCAGTCTCTCGATCCGGTCTGGCCGGTGGACATTGCTGAGTGGCAGGTGAAGGAGGCCGAGAAGATCCTGGGCCAGCTCACGGTCGATGCGCAGCAGGGCTTCCCGATACCGGACTACCCCATGACGATTCAGCGGGCGCACGATTTTGCGAAGCTGACCGGGCTGGAGGTCGCCATTCTGGAGGATCTACTACTCAATGGTATGTGCGAGAACCTGAGCAGCGACGAAGCGGACCGGCTGCTCCGGCTCAAGCACCTCGGCAGATCCCTGGCGGCGCTCCGCTACAAGGAGGCGTGAGATGCTCTTTGCGGACTCCGAGGTCTTCGGGACCTTCAAGGGTTTCAACGAGAGAGGTCTCGAGTTTGCGGCCGAGATCGTCTCGCCCTACGACGCGAGCATGCTCGACCGTCCCCAGCTTGGGCAATTCCTGCTGATCGAGCTCGGTTCTCAGGAGGAGGCCGCCCTGGGGCGTATCACACGCTTTGTCCCAGCGGGGCTGCTTGCAGGTCCAGAGGGCGAAGACTACGTCAACACGATGCAGCGCCGGCAGAGTCCGGTCCCGGAGGACTTG
>JACQWB010000245.1 GCA_016209385.1 Candidatus Rokuibacteriota bacterium | reverse complement strand
GGATGGGCTACGTGGGGAACTTCGTGGGCCTGGCGGCCCTGATCCCGCTCCCCTTCGCCGGCTACTACCTGGGCCGGGAGGTCTACTCGGCGAGCCCCGTGATGGGGAACAACATGATGGGCGGCGCGTTTTCGTGGACCTTCATCATCCAGGCCGTCCAGAACGGGATGCTTTTCATCGGCGGCAACTACTACCTCTGGGCGGGGATGGGACGGATCGCCGGGGCCGAGCGCTATCAGCCCTACATCAAGTACATCAACGTGATCCTCCTGATCTGCTTCGCGGTCTGGCTCACCCCGCGCAACATCCCGCTCACCGGTGAGGAGCAGATGGCGCTGGGGGGCCAGTTCCATCCCCTCCTCAAGTACTTCGGCCTGATGTCGGCCAAGAACGCGGCGGTGAACTTCATCATCCTCTCTACCTTCTTTTCCTTCCTCCTCTACCGGCGGAGCAACAAGGGGCGGACCCGGCCCTTCGCCGACCACGGCCCCACGGCCCGGCTGGCCCTGGGCCTGGGCGCGGCCGTTTCGATCCTGGTTCTCCTCTGGTACGCGCGGAGCCTTCTCACCCTGGACCCTAAGAGTCTCGACCTCTCCCACGACCGGGCCGGGTATTTCGCCCTTCCGGCCTATCTGCTGCTCGGACAGGCCGGGATGGTCCTCCTCACCGGATTCCTCACCCTCCGGGATCAGGGCAAACTCGCCCAGGCCCTCTTCTTCGCCTCAACCACGCTGGCGTCGGTCTTCGTCCTGGGGGTCTACGGTTTCGTCATCATGGAGAAGGCCAACCCCTTCCTTCGGAACCTCGCGGTGGCCCAGTGGCTCATGGTGATGGTCTGCGTCCTCTGGAACGCCACCATCGACGTCCTCCTCTTCCGCGGGGCCGAGACGGTGGGCGGGATCCGCTGGGGGGAGATGCCGGCGCGCTCCCAATACGCCCTGATCCTTCTCTGCGTGAGCATCGTCATGCTCATGGGGCTGATGGGCTTCATCCGCTCCGGCCTCAGGGAGGACTGGCACGTCTACGGCGTCCTCCAGGACACCTCCGAGTGGGCCTGGACCCCCACCAACGCGTACATGGCGCGGGTCGTGGGCGGCATCGTGCTCCTCTTCCTCGGCCTGGTGGCCTTTGTCTTCTGGCTGGCGGGGCTCGGGGAAAAAGAGGAGCGGCGCGATGAGGTGAGAGCTCCCTCGTGAGGCGCCCTATGTCAGCCGTCGCCCAGCCACTGCACGAGTCCGCGCATGTTCGAGCGCCCACCCACGCCTCCGGCGTGGGTACCCGGCCGGCGCAACCAACTCGGGCCTCGCCTCGTGGCTCTCCTCGCCTGCGGCTCGTCGGCAGCCCCTCGGCTCGAACTGCAACGGGGGGAGGAGTCGGAAGGGGCGGGTACCCGGGCTTCCACGCCGGAGGCGTGGGGGGGCCTGGGTGGCCCCCCTCCGAGGGAACATGAGGCGTCCGTTCCTTGGGGTGGTCGTTTTTACGCTTGCGATGGTGCTCCTCTTCGTCTGGATCGGCGAGGTGATCACGAGAGTCTCCGGGGAAGGGGAGCGTCGCGCGTCGGCAGTCGTCACCGGCGGCGACATCACCCCTGAGGCCGGCGAGGCCATCTTCTGGGGCAGGGGGAAGTGCTACACCTGCCACGCCGTCGGAAATCGCGGCGCGTCCATCCGGGGACCGAACCAGGGGGAGTCGGGTCCGCTGGGGACCGCCATCGGAGCCAGGGCCGAGGCGCGGGCCCGGGAGCGCACCAAGGCCACGGGCAGGCCGTTCACCGCGACTGATTACCTGGTTGAATCGCTACTGGATCCGGGCGCGTACGTCGTAGAGGGGTACAAGAATGAGATGCCTAACCCCATTCGTCCGCCCATCAGCCTGAAGCCTGACGAGGTCAGGGCGGTGATCGCGTACCTCCAGAGCCTGGGGGGAACGGCGGACGTGGCGGCCATCAAGCTTCCGGCCGGCCTGGCGGCTCAGGTCGCTCAGGCGGGGAAGGCGGAGGAGGGGAAGCCTTACCTTCCGGGGGATCCGAAAAAGGGGGAGGAGCTGTTCTTTAACCCGGAGTCCAACGCAGCCTGCGCCAAGTGCCACGCGGTGGACGGGAAAGGCGGCACGGTGGGGCCGGAGCTGACCGGGGTCGCCGGGACCCGGGACACCCGGTTCATCATCGAGTCCATCCTGGAGCCTTCCAAAGACATCGCGTCAGGTTACGAGCCGATCCTCGTCATCACGAAGGAGGGTCAGTACCTCACCGGGATCATCAAGAGGCAAGACGCCAACGTGATCGAGATCGTGGACAGCCAAGGCCGGGCCCATCAGGTCCCCCAAAGCCAGATCCAACAGAAGGCCCCCCAGAAAACCTCGCTCATGCCCGAGAACTTCAAGGAAATCCTCACGGTGGAGGAGTTCCACGATCTCTTGGCTTTTCTCCACACCCTGAAATGAGCCGCCCGCGCCGAATCCCGCTCTTCTGGAGCGTCCTGATTACTCTGTCGGTAGTCTGGCTGCTCCTCGAGTACGCCCTCCCCTATCTCGCCATGTGGGTGGTCGGCAGGGAGCGGCCGATCCCGGTGCCCGGGGCCGCCCGCGTCATGTACCTGCTCCTCGCCCTGGCGGGGACCCTCGTCTACATCACGCGCAGCGATGAGTCGATCCGCGAATTTCTAGGGCCGGTCGTCGGCTTCCTCCGCGGTCCCAATCCCACCGCCCGCAACGCGCGCCTGCTGAGGGTGGCGCGCGTGATCCTCCTCGTCCTCTTCCCGCTGACGGCCGCGGGCTTCGTGTACGCCGGCGCGGTTCCCAGAGTCCGGAGTCCGACCATCCTCAGGATCCAGCACCCGACCATTCCCGGCGCCTACGAGCGGCTGAAGAACCCCTTCCGCGAGCCCGGCGACGACACAGTGCGGAAGTGGATGGCCGACCGGAACGAGAAAGGAACCCTGGAGGAAGGCCGGCTGGCCTTGGAAGAGGCTGCGCTCGCCGAAGGGCGGGTGCTCTTTCAGGTCAACTGCCGTCCGTGCCACGGGGATGCTGCCGACGGTGCGGGCCCCATGGCGTGGGGCTTTCGGCTGAAGCCGGCCAACTTCACCGATCCCGGCACCATTGCGACCGTGGTGGAAGCCTACGCGTTCTGGCGCGTCACCGACGGTGGCCCGGGACTGCCCCCCGAAGGAAGCCCCTGGGACTCGGCGATGCCGGTCTGGCGGAAGGATCTCAGCGACGAGCAGAAGTGGAAGGCGGTCATGGCCGCCTACGACCTGGCGGGTGTCGAGCCCCGAAAGCCGGAAAAGCTCGAGTCCGCCGGTCCGGCGGGGCGCGCGCTGGCGTTTCTCAGAGGGATGACGCCCTCCTCGGCCTGGGCCCAGGCGAGCTCGTCCGGGACCGCCGAGAGCATCGAGAGGGGACGGCGGATCTACGCCAAGCGCTGCGAAGTTTGTCATGGTGACAAAGGCGACGGCCAGGGGCCCGTGGCGCCCTACCTGGACCCGCGCCCCCGCGATTTCACCATGGGCGTCTATAAGTTCCGCACGACCCAGTCCGGTGAGCCGCCCACCGACGAGGACCTTTTTCGCGTGATCTCGCGCGGAGTGCCGGGCACAGCGATGTCGGGCTGGACCACCCTCTCGGAGCAGGACCGATGGGCGGTCATTGCCTACATCAAGAAGTTCGGCGACGCCTTCAAGGAGAAGGGCACGGTGGTCAAGCCGGTCAAAGAGGTGTCGGCCTCACCGGAGGTGATCGCCAGGGGGAAGACACTCTACCAGCAGGCCAAGTGCTGGGAGTGCCACGGCCAGGAGGGGCGCGGTGAGGGGCCGGCAGCCCCGACGCTCAAGGACGACGCCGGGGATTTCATCCAGGCCGGCGACCTGACCAAGGGCTGGCGGATCAAAGGCGGGCGTGAGGCGAGGGATATTTTCATGCGCTTCTCCACCGGGCTGGACGGCACGCCGATGCCTTCCTTCGCCGACTCCTTCAACGAGGAGGACCGCTGGGCCCTGGCCCACTACGTGAAGTCGCTCCAGTCGAGCGAGGAGCCGGGCGCTCCCGTGGTCCTGAAGGCGTCGAAGGTCCGGGGCGAGCTTCCAACCGATCCGAGCGACCCGCGGTGGAAGGACACACGGTTCCTCGCGATCCCGCTGGCCGGCCAGGTGCTGGCCAAGCCGCGCTGGCAAAACCACTCGGTCGATGCCGTGACCGTGCGGGCCTACTACAGCGACACTTCCATCGCGTTTCTCCTGGAGTGGGACGACCGCTTCAAGGACGTGGAGCATCGTCCCGGGCCCGACCCGGAGCTCACGGAGTCCACCTACCCGAAGATCGACCTCCGGAAGGGCCGGGGCGAAAAGCTCCGTGACGCGGTTCGCCTGCAGTTTCCCGTGACGATCCCGCCCGGGCCGGAGCGTCCCCACTTCTTTCTCGGGAACCCGCGCAGGCCGGTCGCCCTGTGGCACTGGCAGGCGGACCTGAACGAGGCCCGGAAGGACGCGGTCGTGAAGGAGCTGGCCGCGGGCTTCGAGAAACCGATCAAGGCCCAGGCCGACGCCGCCCAGGACGTGAAAGCCCGGGGCGTCTGGAAGGACGGACGGTGGAGAGTCGTCATGGTCCGGTCCCTCGTGCCGAAAGATACCGGCACGGATGTGACCTTCCAGGTTGGAAGACTGATCCCCTTGGCCGTGCAAGCCTGGGATGGCTCGAACGGCGAGAAGGGGCTCATGATGTCGCTATCGTCGTGGAACTACGTGGTGCTCGAAGCCCCCGCGCCGGTAACCGCTTACGTCTACTCACTGCTCGCCATCGGTTTCGTGGGGATGTTCGAGTGGTGGCTGATCCGGCGAGCCCGCCGGTAAGCAGAGATCTCGAGCCCCCTCAGCTCGGGCTGCCCCCCCTGACGTGGGGCACGTGGGGCGGGCGTGCCCCAACCCCGAGCGACGTAAGCACGTCTCAGCTCCTGGCGGGTCTCGTAACTCCTTGAAAACGCGGTCAGAGATCCCCCTCCTTCATGGAGGTGGGATTGGCACCGGCGTTGCTTGGCTTCGAGGGAAAAGGCTGAGGCGGGAGCGGCGCTGACCGCGATCCCGTGAGAGCCACGCCATGGCCCGCAATCTTCGCTACCCCGGCATCCCCGGCACGGCCGACGGCTCCGAGATGGTCGTCTGGGTGGAGACCCACATCTCGCAGGGAGCGTGCGCCTACCCGATCACCTCGTCCACCAGCATGGGCGCCGGCTATCAGGCGGCCCAGGCCAACGGCAAGAAGAATCTCTGGGGCGAGCCGCTGTTCTTCCTCGAACTGGAGTCCGAGCACTCCTCGGCCTCCACCTGCGAGGGCTTCGCTCTGGCGGGCGGCCGCGTGACCAACTTTACGTCGGGCCAGGGGCTGGTGCTGATGAAGGAGGTGCTCTACACGATCGCCGGGAAGCGGCTGCCGGTGGTCTTTCACGTCGGGGCCCGGGCGCTGACCTCTCAGGGGCTGAACGTCCACTGCGGTCACGATGACGTCATGGCCGTGGCCGACACGGGCTGGGGAATCCTCTTCGCGATGAACGGCCAGGCGGCCGGCGACCTGGCCCTCATCGCCCGCCGCGCGGCCGAGGAGTCCGAGACCCCGTTCCTCAGCGTCCAGGACGGCTTTCTCACCACCCACACCGTCGAGAACGTCCTGCTGCCCGAACCGGAGCTGATGCGAGAGTTCGTCGATGACCCCTATGCGATGACCCGGCTCCGGAACCTGATGAACCCGGCCCGGCCGATCATGTCCGGCGTGGTCCAGAACCAGGACGCCTACATGAAGGGGAAGATCG
>JACQWB010000244.1 GCA_016209385.1 Candidatus Rokuibacteriota bacterium | reverse complement strand
GCCCCTCGGCTCGAACCACCATTCCTGGGGGAGGCCTCGGAGGGGGCCCGGGTACCCACGCCGAAGGCGTGGGTGTCCCCCTCCGATCGAGCTAGCTTCCCCCGTAGATCCGCCGGTACTCTTCCCACGAGACCAGGACCCGCTTGACAAAGGCGCGGGTCTCCTCGAACGGAATCTGCTCGACGAAGGCCTCCAGGTCGTCGCTCCGCCGCGCTCTCCACCATTCGCGCGCGCGCAGGGGCCCCGCGTTGTAGGCGGCCAGGGCCAGACGCGGGTCGCCGAACTCCTTGAGGAGCCCGGCGAGAACCTCGGCCCCGAGCTCCAGGTTGAGGCGCGGGTCGTCGAGGAGATCGCCGTTGCCGAAGGCCAGCCCGCGGCGGAGGGCCAGGGGGCGGGCCGTGTGGGGCATGAGCTGCATCAACCCGCGCGCGCCAGCCCGCGAGCGGGCCTGCGGGAAGAAGCTGGATTCCTCGCGCACCACAGCCGCGACCAGGTAGACATCGAGCCCCACCCGCTCCGCGGCCTGCCGCACCTCCCGCGTCCAGCTCATCGGGTAGAACAGCTCCCAGAACCGGCGCGGCAGGCCGGGATGCCCGCTCCAGGCCACGTCGACGAAGTACCGCCTCAGGATCCTGAGGGCCAGGTGGTGCTCCTCAGCGCGCGCCCAGAGGGCGGAGAGGCCGTAGAGCTTGAGCGGGTCGGAGCCGGCGCTCGCCGAGATCTCCTCGAGCTCGGCGCTGGCGTGGTGGACGAGCCCCACGGCCCGAAGGGCTTCCACCTTCGCGAACCGGAGCTCCGCCGCCAGAGGAGCGAGCGGATCAGAGGGGAGCCGGAGCGGGAGCGACCCGCCAGGAGCCTCGCCGGCGCCCCGCACGCGCCGCGAGGCGAGGATTCCGTAATAGCTCCGGGGGGCCTCGGCGAGCAGGCGCCGGAAGAAGCGCTGCGCCGCGTCGGGCTCGCCCAGCGCCTCGCGACACCGCCCCGCCCAGTACGCCGATTGGCGGCGATAGGCGCGACCCGCGGGAAGCTCGGCGACCTCCCCGAACTCGCGCGCGGCCCCCGCGAGGTCGCCGCGGAGATAGGCGATCCAACCGAGGCGCCAGAATGCCAGAGCCGCGGCCTCGTGATCGGGGAACTCGCCCGTCGCGCGCCGGTACGCGCCGACGGCCTCGTTTACCCGTCCCGCATCTTCGAGGACACGGCCTTTGAGCACCAGTGCCCGGGCGACCTCGCGCTCTTTGGGAAACTGCTGGATCAGCCGGCCCAGGCTGCCGAGGGCTGCTTCGTACGCCCCGGCCCGGTACTGAAGCCGCCCGAGTTCGAGGAGCAGCAGAGGACGGCGCGGCGCCGGCGCCAGCGCCAGCGAACGGTCCACCGCTGCGGCCGCCTGGCGATAGCGGCCCGAGCGCCTCAGGCTCTCCGCCAGCACTCCGAGCGCTCTCAGCGCCAACTCGGCGCCCGGTCGCTCCGCGAGGAGGGCCTCGGCTTCCTCGCGCGCGGGCGCCGACGCGCCACCCGCCAGGAGCCGTTCTGCGCGCTCGAGCCGCTCCTCCTGCGTGGGGGCCGGCAGGACGACCCCCGCTTGGGCCAGAGCCGCGAGACGATCTCCCGCCGCCTCGCCGTATGGTGTCCAGGGGGCGAGCAGCCACAGCTCCCTGAAGCTCTGGGCGGCCTCGAGGCCGCGCCCCTGGGCCTCCAGCGTCAACCCCAGAAGGTAACGCGCGAGGGGGCCCTCGGGAGTCGCGGGAAACCACGAGAGCAGGCGGCGGAGGAACCGCTCAGCCCCGGCCTCATCCCCCTCCTGCGAGGCCAGGTGGGCGGCGCGGAAGAGCGCGTCGGGGACCAGGCGGCTGTCGGATTCCTCCACGGCGAGGGATTCGACCGCCTTCCGGGCGCCCGCCAGGTCACCGACGCGGGAGAGGCTCTCGGCGAGGAAGAACCGGGCGTAGTCGGTCAGAACAGATGCGCGCTCCGAGACCATCCGAAAACCCGCGACCGCGGTGGGCCAGTCGCCGGTGCGTAGCGCCTCAACCGTCGTGCTGAAGCGTGCGCGCTCCTCGGGAGTCAACGCCGGCGAGCCCGCGCCCGCAGCGCCCAGCCAGCCCCCCAGCAGCAGAACGAGCACCGCGCCGCCGCGCCGCACAACCCGCCCTACCGGAGCGCGCCGGACCGGGCAATCCGCCGCGTGTAGAGAATCCGCTGGACCGCAGTGACGTTGACCAGCACGGCCAGGACCCAGAGCACGAGCGGGAGGATGCTGAGGAGGGCGCCGGCGATCAGGCAGATCTGGCGCTCGGGCCGCTCCATCAGCCCGACCTCGCACTCGACCCCGATCGACTGGGCGCGCGCCTTGGTGTAGCTCACCATCACGGTCCCGATCAGCACCGCCATGGTCAGCAGCACTTCGGCGCGCCGGCCCGCCCGGACGAAGAGGAGGAGGAGCCCCAGCAGCACCACCAGGTCCGAGTAGCGATCGATCACCGAGTCCAGGAACGCGCCGAAGGGCGTCACCTGTCCCGACAGGCGGGCCAGCGACCCGTCGAAGAAGTCGAAGAGACCGGAAACGATCAGGAGCGCGCCCGCCAGCCGCTCGCGGCCGGCGGTGAAGGCGAGCGCGGCCAGAAGGCTCGTGGCGAGCCCCAGGATCGTGAGGTGGTTGGGTCGGACGTGGAACCGGAGGAGGACCCGCGCGAAGGGATCGGTCCAGCCGGCGAGCTGGTCTTTGTACCGGCTCAGCATGAGGCGCGGGGTCAGAGCGCGGTGACCAGGGCGGCTTCCAGGGCCTCGCGGATCTGGGCCAGCGCGGCAGGCTCTTCGACCTTCCGGCCGTGACGGTCGGTCGTATAGAACACGTCGAATGCGTGATCGATCTCCGTGGCGATCCGGGCGCTGCTGATATCGAGCCCCTCGCGGGAGAGCGTCCGTGTGATCAGGTAGAGGAGCCCGACCCGGTCCAGGCACTTCACCTCCACGACGGTGTGGGTGTCCGAGAGGTGGTTGTCGAGGACGACCTTGCCCGGCCCGGGAATCGGCTCGGCCTCGCCGCGGCGCCGCGGGCCGCGCTCCGCCAGCAGCGCCTCCACCGCGGTCTCGCCCCGGATGACCCGGCGCAGATCGCCGAGGATTCGGGCCCAGCGCGCTTCGGCGGTGACGGCCTCCCCGAAAGAATCGTTGACCTGGAAGGTGTCGATGGCGATCCCGTCCGCCCGCGTGTGGATCTGAGCCGAGAGGATGTTGATCCCGTTGGCGGCCAGGGTCCCCGCGATCAGCGAGAAGAGTCCGGGCAGGTCGCGGGTGACTACGACCAGGTCCGAAAACCCCAGCTCCGCGTGGTGGAAGAGCTCGGTGGCGGCCGCCGCTTCCTCGAGCTGCTCGATGAGCCGCAGGTGGGCGGCAATCCGCTGGGCCCCGGTGGTCCACCGGTAGCGCTCCGCCATGGCCAGCAGGTGCCGCTCGACCCTGGCGCGCGAACCCTCCTCCCCCAGCTCCTCCACGACCCGCGCCGCCACCGCCTCCTGGCTCGGCCGCTCCGGGGCGCCCCCGCTCAGGTGGGCGAGCGCGCGACGGTAGAGCTCCCAGAGGATCGACGCCCGCCACTGGGTCAGCACGCCGGGGCCGACCGCGCGCATGTCGGCCAGCGTGAGGAGGTAGAGCATCCTGAGCCGCTCGGGCGTCTGCACTGCCGCCACCAACGACTCGATCGTCTTGGGATCGTCGATGTCCCGCCGCTGAGCCACGTGCGACATCAGCAGGTGGTGCTCGGCGAGGAACACCAGCGTGGCCGCATCCTCCCGTTCCAGGCCCAGGCGTAGGGCGAGAGCTTTAATGAGCGGGACTCCCTTCGCGACATGACCGTGTCCCCTCGCCTTGCCGATATCGTGGAGGAGCACGCCCAGCAGGAGGATCTCGGGCTTCTCCACCTCGGGAAGCACCTGGGCAACGCCCTCGGACTCCTCCGACTGCCCGGGGGCGAGCGATTCCAGGTGCTCGACCGCCAGGAGCGAGTGCTGGTCGGCGGTGAACTTGTGGTAGACGTCGTACTGGACCAGGCACGTCAGCGCCCCGAACTCGGGGAGGTAGCCGCCCAGCAGGCCCAGCTCGTGCATCGCGCTCAGGGTCTGCGCCGCGCGCCCCCAATTCCGGCAGATGGCAAGCAAGAGGTCGCGCGCGTCGGACGAGCGCCGGAACGCGTCGTCGACCAGGTCGAGCGAGTCTTCGATGGCGCGCTCCAGATCGATGGACAGCTCCGCGCCGGTGCGGTGCATGTGCCAGAAGACGCGCAGCAGGCGGATCGGGTCCTGCCGGAAGGCGGGCGATCCGCCGTCGGCCAGGTGCAGGCGCCCGTCGAACACGACCAGCCCGTCGGCCAGTGCCTCCTGGCGGAGCCGTCGGGCCGCGGCCCCGCGCCGCGAGAGGGTCTCCTGGCACCGCGCGATCAGGCGCTCGGAAACCCGGTGGATCACCCGGGCGTGGAGATAGTACTCGCGCATGAACTTCTCCACGCCGAGCGAGACGTCGTCGTCGGTGTAGCCGAAGTTCTTGGCGATCTGCGCCTGGACATCGCGGGTCAGCGCGTCATTCTTGTGAGCGGAGAGGAAGTGAAGTTCATTCCTCACGCGCCACAGAAAGGTGAGCGCGGCATCCGCGGCCTGACGCTCGCGGCCGGTGATCAGGCCCTTGTCGGCGAGTTCCTGAAGCGTGCGGGCGCCGAACTTGGACGAGGCGAGCCACATGGCGGTGTGGATGTCCCTGAGCCCGCCCGCCGACTCCTTGACGTTGGGCTCGCCGATGTACGGCGACGCGCCGTACTTCCGGTAGCGCTGGTCCCGCTCCGCGAGCGTCGTCTCCACGAACGCGGGAAAATCTTTCCGGTAGAGGTTCTCGTTGAGGACGCGGCGGAAGCGTCGGAACAGGCGCCGATCGCCCGCGAGGTACCGCGCGTCCTGCATGGCGGTGCGGCTCGGGAAGTCGGTCCGCGCCATCGCCAGGCAGTCCCCGAGGCTGCGACAGCTGTGCCCGAGCTGGAGGCCCAGGTCCCAGAGCGTGTAGAGGATCTCCTGGGTGATCCGCTGGACGCTCGGCGTCATCTCGTCCGCGTAGATCACCATCAGGTCGATGTCGGAGGAGGGATGGAGCTCGCCCCGGCCGTAGCCGCCCAGCGCCACGAGGACGAGCGGGGAGGGATCCAGCCCCTGGCGCCGGCAGTCGTCGAGCGCGAGACGGAAGAGCTGCCGGAGGAACTCGTCGATGAAGCCGGCGTGAGCCTGGACCGACTCCTGCCCCGAAGCGCCTTCGGCGTGCCGCGCCTTGAGGGAATCGTAGCCGGCGGCCAGGTGCTGGCGGAGGAGATCGAGGCGGACGCGGCGCCGGCGGTCAGCCAGCTCGGCGGCCGAACCCAGGAAGGAGCGCTCCAACTCCGTCTCGGCCCGCCTGAGCTGCCTGAACAACTCTGCGGCCATGACGCCCCGTAGCCTACATGGCCGCCCCGCCCTTGTCAAACGCGGGCGGGCCCGGGTAGTGTCCTAATTTGAAGTTTGCTTGTATCGCCGCGGCTCGGCTCCTTTGCTTTCCAGACAGCCGACCTTGACCAAGTCGCGCAAGCCACAAGTCGGACAGTTTAGTCCAAGTAGGATCGTGCAAGCCTTCGCAGCCTCCGGCCCTGAATCGTCGCGGACGCCCGGGTCATCTTCCAGACCGGATCCGCCAGGGTGGCGCGGCCGATCACGCGAGGTGAGATGTAGACCTCATGCGCCAGGTTTACCTCGAAGGCGATATCCAGTATCTGATCTTCAATCTTCACGCTCGCTTCCTGCACCACAATCGGAGTCCGGCACGTCGCGCCTCGTGGCCTTCGAACCAAACAGCTTGAGGGCCAGGAGCTGCCGGCCCAGTGCCGCCCGCACTCTCTGCGCAAAATCCTGAATGGCATTGGCGTCCTTCCGCTTCAAACGTAAATGCTTGTTCATCTCCTCATCTCCCGTACATCCAGCCCGCCCTCGCTGCCCATGGGTCAGCTACCCGAACATCCACGTTCTCATCGGTGTAGATTCTTGAGCAACTGGCATAGGTTTCTGGACTTTTCCAGTTACCACAGCAAAGAATTCGCACAGGTTCTGTAGAGTGGTGAGACCGCCACCCTCATGCCACATTGGAAGGATAATTTCGCGCGCCGAGGCGTGTTTTTTCGCATCCAAGAAGACATACGCATGCACGAGGACATTGGTGTCGATCAGCCGATCACCACCGTTCATACAGCTCCTCTCGGCGCCGATAGAGAAGCTTCCCTCCCTTGTGCGGGTTCTTCAGGAGCTCAATTTGGCGTTTGACGATCTCGTCTTCCCGCACCTGGCCAAGGGGTTTGATCTCTACCAGTGCCGGGCACTCATCCGGAAGGTCAGGGTTCTCTTCGAGGACAATGGTATTGCCTTTCACAATGCCTTTATAAACTCTCATGCTCATCTTCCTCCTCGTGCTACTTTAGCATGCCGAGCTTTTCTTCTGATCCTGTCCCGCTCGTTCCCGCCAGGAGCAGGAGCGCCGCGCCGTCGAACACCATCAAGTACTTCGAACACTGGCAGCCGCCAGTCCAGCCCGGGAGACCACGGCTTAGGCGCGCAGGCGCGCTTTCTGCCTCGCGCGCGGTGCCACTCTCACCTTGAGGCCAAGACGACGGCAGGCCCGGGCGGCCCTGTCCGGATCAACCGGTTTCAGCCAGGCTTCGAGCGGTAAACCCTTTGTCTCCCGATAGTGCGCCTCTCTTACCCGATGGATCCACTTGAGCGATGAAAATTCTCTCTCGCCCTTAGACGCCACAGCTCACACCTCCTCCGGTGAGACAATCTCAAGCAAAGGATATCCCAGCCGGACGTTCACCGCATGGACTGCACGCCGGGTTTTCACATTCACCAGATGCCGAAAATTCCATGAGACGAGCGCATCCACCCGGGCGACCGTGGCCACCGCCACATGACGCAAGTCGTTTCGATAGCGGACCGGCACGACACGGGTCGCCACATACTCGGCGAAGAGCGCGCGGCACTCCGCATCTTCCACGACAAGCTCAAATTCAACGTCGCGGACCTCCCGGAGAATCGCCTGCCTGAGGTCAGCCGGCGCCTGCTCCAGCTCCTCCTGTACGACATTAGAGATCACCCCGTCGTGAATGCCCTGAGCTGTCGTCCGCAAAAGCCGCCGCGTAAGGGCCATACGCCGAGAGTCCTCTCGGTCTGTCAGGGCGCCCAGCACAGAGGTGTCAAGATAAAGGCGCACGCTCTTCTCTCACTGTTCCTGCAGCGCTACTTCAGTCGCTTGTGCCGCCATAACTCCAGGAGCAGGAGCGCTGCGCCGTCGCAGTTCAATCCCGTCCATAAGGCAACGGCGCTCAACGGGGGTCTAAACTCAATTGCCCTCATTTCTCGTCTAATGCTTTCTCCAGCGCCGCGAGCAACGGCGGGAGGTCTTGCTGTACAGTGCGCCAAAGGATTTCGAGGTTGATGTCGAAGTAGGCGTGGACCAGGCGATGACGCATACCAATAATGTCCGCCCAGGGAATCTTCGGGAATTGCGCCCTCGTCTCTTCCGAGACCTGATTGGCTGCCTCGCCGATGATCTCGGTATCCTTGATTAAAGCGAGCACCAGCATGCGGTCCGTATCCAGGTCGGACCGCACCCGGCCTCGCGCAAACTCCAACGCCTCGCGGGCCGCGTCGCGCATGTGCCTGAGGCGGTTGGCATCATCCTTCCGCATACTGGAGCTCCGCCTCCGCTATCACGTCCGCGCGGAAGTAGCGGCTCAGATCCTCCGGGGTGCGCAGATCCACCTTCCGACCCCCGAAGATCGCCGACAGTTCCCGCTCGAGCCGCGCGATGCCCAAAAGCCCCGGCACATGCTCTGGCTCGAACTCCACCAGAACGTCAACATCGCTGTCGGGGCCGAATTCCTCCCGCAGCGCCGACCCGAACAGCGCCAGGCGCCGGATGTGGTGCCACCGGCAAAACGTCACCAGACGTTCCCGGTCTACATGGATTTGTGCCACGACTTCACCTCCGTGATCTTTAGGCTGTCGGTGCCGCGGCGGGCCAAGGTTGTCCGTGCCTGCCCGTTCGCGGGACGCAGGCGGCCGCTGCGCTTCGCAGCGCAGACAGGTACTCAGCGGTGTCCATGGAGGCGCGTAAGGCGTCGGCCATGCGCGAGACCTCGGCCTCGTGGGCTACATGCCTGCCGGGCGGGTGGTGACGCCGGTGGTGTTCTTCTGCCCCCAAGGCTTGCCGATGTGTGAGGCTATACAGCCATTGTCGCCTATCATAATCGTTGTGTGCTTTCTCGGCCAACTGCGGCCGACCCCCCTTCCCCACGACGGCTGGAGGCTGGCCACTGTCGTTCGCCTGCTTGCCGCTCCGCAGGAACCGCGCCAGCGAGAATCTTTCCTTCATCCTCACTCAGACCGTAGTGGCGCGGGCGCGCCAGGATGGGCAGGAGCTCCAGGAGCACGTCCAGCTCGATCAGGCTGTGCTCGAAGAGGCTCTGCTCGTGGCCCCGGCGCTTGGCGAGCTTCGGCTTCCAACCGCGGGCCTGCATCCAGGCGGCGGCCCCGATCATGAGCTCTGGGCGATTCATCCTTGCTTCTCCGCGTCGCGTCCCAGGCAGCAGCGCTTGTACTTCCGGCCGGAGCCGCAGGGGCAGGGATCGTTGCGCCCGACCCTGGGACCGCGGTCCGCGGGCCGCCGCGCCGGAGTGAGCAGCCCTTCCGGATCGCCGTAGCGGTCGGCAAGCCGCGCCGCCTCCGCGAGCAGGCGGGCGCGAGCCGGGCCCACTTCCTCGACGCCCTGCTCGATGAGCCACTCGCAGGTCTGGCGGCAGATCCGGAACTCGTCCAGTTCGTCGCGCCACCGCTCCCGGGCGACCGGGGTCACCGGCTCGCCTTGCTCCCGGTGCTCCCACTCCCTGTCCTCCAGCTCGTCGAGCAGGTCGAAGAGGTCCTCGATCCCGTCTTCCCTGGCCTCGGCCAGAAAGCGGAGCTGATAGGCGGCGATGCCGACGGCGGTCTGGGGACAGGCGGCTACTCCGGTAGGGCGTTCGAACGGCGCGCCGCACTCCTCGCAGGTCTCGGGAGGCTCGCCCGCCTCGGGCTGTTCCTTGACGATCTCTTCAAGCGGCCGGAGCGGGATCGGGACCCGTTTCGGCTTCTGCTCCTTCTGGCGTTGCATCAGCGCGGCCATCCAGAGCCAGCTCGGCCTGAAGCTCCCCAGGGCAGGCTGGCGCCGGTAGCGGAGCCGCCAGTCCTGGGTCCAGAGGGGCGTCCGGCGACGGCCCCAGTGTAAATCCTTGAGGACGTCCTCGAACTCGATCCGCTGCCAGGGCTCGCAGGTTCGGTACGCCTCGTAGAGCGCCGGGATAGCTTCGGGCCGTCCCTGATCTCCCAGGGCCATGGCGGCCACGTCTCCGAGCTCACGGTCGCGGTCGAGGGCCTCCAGCAGGGCGGCATGGCTCCGATCGTCCGGGATCCAGCCCAGGCCCGCGTAGGCGTGCACCCGGAGCAGCGGGTCAGGCGCTCCGGCGATCTCGAGCAGGGCCGGCACCGCCCGCGGGCCGATCTTGGTCAGCGCCTCGACCGCGGCCAGCGCCAGGGTCTCATCGTCTGTCCGGCGCATCTGGCTGATCAGCGGCTCAATTGCTGAGGGGTGCCTGAGCTCGCCGAGGAGGACGACTGGCCACAGCAGGTCGCGCTCCTGCTCGTCCTGCCAGTGGGCGAGGGTTTCAGCGAGGGTAGGGATCGCGGTCTCTCCCATAGCCAGCACCCGCTCCATCGCGCGGACCGGCATCCCGGCAGGCCAGGTCGTGATCTCTTCGATCAGGTCGTCAAGGGAAGGCGTGCCAGGCTCTGTCATGCGGCCGGCCTCCTCACCGCCACTCGTCGTCCTCTTCCTCAGCCGCCAGGTCCTCGGGCTCCTCGTCCTCGAAGCCCTTGACGCCAGGAGCGGCGAGCCCCTCGGGGGCCCGCGCGATGAGCCGACCGATGGCCTCAACCAGCTCAGCTTTCGGCCGGCTCGCGAGCGTCTTGAGAAAGCCGTCCGCATCGAAGAAGCTCCGGGGATTGGCGCGGCACGTGTGCTCAAGGGCGTGGACGTGCTTGCACGGCCACCCCTCGGAGGGACAAGTGCAGCCCGAGTTAAGCCCCCGGCTCCCCGAGCGGACCCAGGTGCGATAGACTCCGTAGTTTCCCTGGATCCTGGCAAAGAGCTGCCGCCTGAAGCGCACCCGGTGGGTCATCAGGGGGGAGTCCACGTAGGCTGCTGCCCGGTCCTCGAAGGTAGGAGCGCGACGTTTAGGCTTTGACCTGCGCGTTCGTTGGCGAGAAATTTTCATGTCTCGCCTGTCCCCGGGCCCACGGCGGGCCGGTCTAGCCGGTACTGTCCCAGGCCGAAGGTGGCGCCTTTGCCGACATGCGTCCACTGGCCGAAGACGAGGTAGGGCCAGAACGGTTTGAGATCGCCTTCGTAGGTGGCGAGGCCGGTGAGACCGTCCCAGGTCATCTGCCGGCCCTGACGGGAGGAGTAGCGCGTCCACTCCGCCCATCGAGTCTCGTCCCTGAAGAGGCGAACCGTCTTGGCCCGTTCGATCAGGCCTCGATAGTCCACGTCGAGCCGACTGGGCAGGCCAGACGCCTGAAAGCCTGCCCGAAGGCTCCCCGCAGGGTCGAGCCCAGGTAGGCCGGCAGGTCCAGAGGTTCGAGGGCCTCGAGAATCACGCGGTAGCGGGTCAGAACTAGCCGCGATTCCATCGCGCCTCGCTTTAACAGAACACGGCCGGGTCTGCTTGAGCGGCCAGCACTTGAGTCCCTGCCCCCGGAGCGTGTGGCCAGAAGTATAGCTCATCCCGCCGGTCAGCAGCATGAGGACCGTCCAGGCTACCGCGCGCGGAAGGCTATCACGACCAGTCCCAGGCAGAGGCCCGATCCCTTGACCAGAGCTCCACGCGCTATCCCAGAAAATTGGTGGGGAGAGACGATTGGCCGCCTGACAGAGACGTTCGGAGGATGGTGAGCTTATTGTCCCCCGATGACGAGTTCGAGGGTCCCGAGACGAGAATCCGCCCGAGCATGGCCCAGCCGGGGCCGCGCCGGGGTGGGGGAAAGTTTCTGAAAGCTCAGCCGCTACTGGGGGAAAGATTCAGGGCTTTAAGAAATCTCTTTCTCACGACGCGCGCCGGCGCGCTCGGGCGACGCGCCGCAAGGCCGTGCGGTACAATAATGCGCCATGCGGCGGCTCTGGCGGCCAGTCCTCGATTCCCTGACCCCCTACGACGCGGGGAAACCTCTCGAGGAACTGGAGCGGGAACTCGGCCTCGCCGAGATCATCAGGCTCTCGGCCAACGAGAGCCCGCTCGGGCCCTCGCCCCGCGCGGTAGAGGCTGTCGTCCGGGAGGCGCGCCGCGCCCACCTCTATCCCGACGGCGGCGGCCTCGCCCTCCGGCGCGCCCTGGCCGAGCACCTCGGGGTGGCTCCCGAGGCGGTGCTCCTCGGCAACGGCGCGGACGAGCTTCTCGCGCTCATCGCCGCGGCGGCCTTCGAGCCCGGCGACGAGGTGGTGATCCCGCGCCCCTCCTTCGAGCCCTACGGCACCGCGGCGACCCTCGCGGGGGCCACGCCCGTCTGGAGTCCGCTCGTGAACTACGAGACCGACCTCGCTGACGTCGCTGCGCGCGTGACGCCCCGGACCAAAGCCCTGATCCTCTGCTCCCCCCACAACCCCGCCGGGAGCGTCATCCGCGTCGGTCCGCTCGAACGCCTCCTTGCCGACCTCGGCAGCGATCCGCCCCTGGTCATCCTGGACGAGGCCTACCGCGACTTCGCCGAGGACCCCGAAGCGGCGGACGGCGTGGCACTCGGGCGGCGCCACCCGACGCTCATTGCGCTGCGGACCTTCTCCAAGGTCGCGGGGCTCGCCGGCCTTCGCGTGGGCTACGCCGTCGCGCAGTCCGAGGTCATCGATCGGCTAAACCGGGTGCGCGCGCCGTACAACGTCAACCGGCTCGCCCAGGCGGCCGCGCTCGCGGCGCTGGCCGACCGGGAGCACTGGGAGCGGACCGTCCGGCTGGTTCGGGAGGAGCGCCGCCATCTGACCACCGAGCTGACGAGGCGGGGCTTCCGGGTCGTCCCCTCAGAGGCCAACTTTCTCCTGGTCGGGGTCAGCGCCGACGCCGACGCGCTGCGCGAGAGGCTCTTTCGCTCCGGAATCCTGGTGCGCGCGGGGGCGCCGCTCGGCTTTCCCGGCCACCTCCGGATCACGGTGGGGACGCGCGCGCAGAACGACCGGCTCCTCGCCGTCCTCGACGGGGCGCGCGCCTGAGTCGGAGGGGGCCTCGACGGCCCCCTCCGAGGCCTCCCCCGGAGGGTTGCGCCGGCAAAGCCGGCGCTCGAAACGCGGTTCTTCCGACGCGCTCCGAGCAATCAGCGGCGGGTGGGTGGAGAAGTGCCGCGACGGCCCCTGAGCGCCGCCAGCTCGGCCTCCGCCTCGCCGACTCGCCTGCTGAGGGCGTCGCGCTCGAGCGTGAGCGCCGAGACCCGCTGCTGGAGGAGCATGGCGCGGTCCCGCCACTGCGTGGCCACGCTCCTGAGCGCCTCCGCCTCCTGGTAGATCTGCCTGATCTCCGCCTGGAGGCGCCCCTCGCGATCGGCGGTGCGCTTGTACTGGATCCCGGTCCACGCGGCGAGCACGGCCAGGAGCACGCTCGCGACGATCAGGCCCCACGGCCGGCCCGGCGCGCGATCCGCGTCGCGATCGGAAAAGCCTCGTCCCGCCACCGCGGTCCTCCCTATCTCCATGGTGCGCCGCCATTGTATCGGGCCCGCGCCCGACGCCCAAGCAATTTCGGTCGCGCCCGACCCTATTGGGCCTCGCCTCGTGGCTGTGACTTACCCGGGTCTCGCCTCGCCTGCGGCTCGTCGGCAGCCCCTCGGCTCGAACACCCATTGGCACCGCGGCGCGGATTGGGTATGATCGGCGAGGATGGAAAGATCGGCTGCTCCAGCTTCGCTCAGGCGCTTTTTCGACCGCTCGATCCGTCGGAGTTTCGGCGACCTCAGCATCCGCGACGAGGTGGCGGCGGACTACCTGGCCGACCTCCTGACACGCTTCGCCCGCTCCGAAACCCTCTACCCGCTCGGCGTGGCCGGCGCCCGGCTCGAGACCGTCGCCGAGCTGCTCCTGGAGATCCAGCGGGCGTGGGAGTTCGAGGCTCCGCACTTCAACCCGGTCCAGGAGCGAGAGCTTCGCCGGCACATCGGCGACTACACCCTCTTCATGACCGGCCTCTTCCGTGAGCGCGTCGAAGGGCTGTCGGTGACCGGCTACTACATCCGCGAGGGCAAGCGCGCCTACCGGTTCGTGTCCGAGCACGACCGGGCCGACGCGCGGCCGCTCGCGGGGCTCTTCAGGGCGCTCGCCGACCGCTTCGAGGGCTTTGCCGGCGCCCTGACCTACATGCGGAAGGTGTACTTCCGCCCCGAGTTCGCTCCCCGGGCCCACCCGTTCTTCAACCGCCTGATCACCGAATGGTAGCCGGGACAGCCGCGACGCGCCGCGGCGCCTCTCGCCATTCGTGATCACCGACGTCCCGGGCATCCGGGTCGGCCATGCCACGGACCGGACGGGGCTCACCGGATGCTCCGTCGTCCTCTGCGATCGGCCCGCCGTCGGCGGAGTCGAGCTGCGCGGCTGGGCCTGCGGCGTCCACGGCCTCGACTTCCTCGACCCGCGCCACCTGGTCCCCACCCTCGACGGCGTGCTCCTGTCCGGCGGGAGCGCCTTCGGCCTCGAGGCGGTCTTCGGCGTGATGCAGTGGCTCGAAGAGCGCGGTGTCGGCTTCAGGGCCGGCCCCACCGTCGTCCCCCACGTGGCGGGCGCGATCCTCTTCGATCTCTCGGTGGGGGACCATCGGGCCCGGCCCACGCGGGCCATGGGCTACCAGGCGTGCCTCAACGCCCGCGCCGGTCAGGTCGAAGAGGGAAGCATCGGGGCGGGGACCGGGGCCACCGTCGGCAAGCTCTTCGGGATCGCGCGGGCGATGAAAGGCGGGATCGGCAGCGCGAGCATCGGGCTGGGGGAGGCAATCGTCGGCGCTCTCGTCGCGGTGAATGCGTTCGGCGACATCAGGGACCCGGAGACAGGCCGGCTGCTCGCGGGAACCCGGCGCGCTCCGGGGGACCTGGGGCTCGTCGACACCGCCGCCGAGTTGAGCCGGGGCGCGCCGCTCCGCGGGTTCGGTCCCCTTCAGCACACGACGATCGGCGTCCTTGCCACGAACTGCAGGCTGACGAAGCCGGAGGCGCTGAAGGTCGCCCAGCTCGGCATGACCGGCTTCGCGCGCGCCGTTTCCCCGCCCCACACGGCGGTGGACGGCGACGTGCTCTTCTGCCTGTCAGTGGGGGATGTCCCGGCCGAGCCGACCGCGGTCGGCCTCGCCGCGGCCGAGGCCGCGGCCCAGGCCATCGTCCGCGCGATCAGGGCTGCGACCCCACTTCCCGGCCTCCCGGCCTGGCACGACCTCCCGAGGGATGCGTGAACGGCGACCGGACCCCCAGCGGCTCGCCGCGCTCGCTGCGGGGAATGCTCCACCCCACGCTCGTGCGCGTCAGCTTCAGCTTTCGCCTTGACAGACCTCCTTATCCGCTCCTATCCTGCCGCGTAACCGTTAGCCATACTTTTATCCGCTCCGCATCGGCGGAACGGGAGGGCCAGCAGCGAGCGAGCGGCGGGCATGGTCGTGGCACCCCCCGCGTCGTCGAACCGGAGGTGAAAAGGTGAACATGAACACCACCCGGCTGGCGCTCGCAATCGTGGCCCTTAGTCTCGGCCTGCTGGTGGGGCCGCCATCGGCGGCGGCGCAGCAGCCCAGGAAGGTTGCCCGGATCGGGTTCCTATGCCAGCTCTTCAAGCCTGGACCCGCGCTGGTGGCTTTACGGCAAGGTCTGCGGGACCTGGGGTACGTCGATGGCCAAAACGTCGTCCTCGACACCCGCTTCGCCGAAGAGAAGCTCGATCGCCTGCCGTCCCTCGCTGCCGAACTGGTCCGGGCCAAGGTGGATGTCCTAGTTCCCATGGGTGCAGCGGCGGCTCGTGCGGCCAAGCAGGCGACGACCGTGATTCCCATCGTCCTGGCCGGTGCCGCCGATCCTGTGGGTACGGGGCTCGTTGCCAGTCTTGCTCGGCCCGGCGGGAACATCACCGGCATCAGTTCGCTGACGGTGGAGTTGGCCAGCAAACGTCTGGAGCTACTCAAGCAGGTCGTCCCAGGAGTCACGCGGGTCGGCGTCTTTTGGGATCCGGAGGAGCCAGAGGAAGTCGCCGAGTGGAAGGAGACTCAACTCGCGGCACGTACGCTCGGGCTTCAGCTTCAGTCGTTAGAGGTGCCAGGATTCACCGATATGGAGAAGGTGCTGACGGCGCTGGACAGCTCACGCGTCGACGCCCTCATCAACCTCGGGTGGATTGGTCCGTCCTTTCCTCGGGGAAAGCGCATTGTGGTATTCGCGGCCAGGCAGCGGCTGCCGGCAATGTACGGCCGGTCGGTCTTTGTGCAAGCTGGCGGATTGCTGTCCTATGGCCCGATCTACGAGGAACTGTTCCGGCGCGCCGCGACCCATGTCCACAAAATCTTGAACGGCGCCAGGCCGGGCGACCTCCCCGTGGAGCAGCCCACGAAGTTCGAGCTGGTCGTGAACCTGAAAGCCGCGAAGGCCCTCGGCCTCGCGATCCCGCCGTCCGTCCTCGCCCGGGCGGACAAGGTCATCGAGTGACCGACCGCGCTGCCTTCAAGTCACCACGCCTTGCGCAGATTCTTGAGACCTTCCAAATAGTCCTCGGTCTCGAGATTGCTCTGGACTCCGTACTCAGCCAGCACGGTTATCATTCGTCCAACAGATAGACCGGCCAGTTCCGCCGCTTTGCCGAGAGAGGCTTCTCCTTTTCTGTACCTCTCTATGGCGAGCATCACTCTGCCTTTGTACACAACTTCCCGTACGGCCTTGGACAGGTCTTCTTTTCCTTCCTCGGCCAGTTTGTGGAGGAAGGCGTAGTTCTCCTCGTCCATTCGTATGCTCACGGTCTTTGGCACTTAGCTCACCCCCACCATGATGGGAGAGGATTGGCGCGAGGGGGGATCAGGGCGCGGTGATCCGCTCGAGCCCGTCCATGTACGGCCGCAGGGTCGGCGGAACCGTGACGCTGCCGTCCGCCTCCTGGTAGTTCTCCAGAACGGCGATGAGCGTGCGTCCCACGGCGAGGCCCGAGCCGTTCAGGGTGTGGCAGTAGGCAGCCTTGCCGCCGCCAGCCGGCCGGTAGCGGATCTCGGCGCGGCGGGCCTGGAAGGCCTCGCAGTTCGAGCAGGAGGAGATTTCGCGGTACCTGCCCTGCCCCGGCAGCCACACTTCGAGGTCGTAGGTTTTAGCCGCGGCGAAGCCCAGGTCCCCGGACGCAAGCACGACGACCCGGTACGGAAGCCCGAGCCGCTTCAGCACCTCCTCGGCGTCGCTCACCATTGACTCAAGCTCCTCATAGGACGCTCCGGGCGTTGTTACCTTGACCAGTTCCACCTTGTCGAACTGGTGGTGGCGCATCATCCCGCGCGTGTCCTGCCCGTAGGTGCCGGCCTCGCGCCGGTAGCAGGGCGTGAAGGCCACGTAGCGCTTCGGCAGCTCCTGCTCTTTCAGGATCTCGCCGCCGTGAAGGCACGTAACCGGCACCTCGGCCGTCGGGATGAGATAGAGCGTACGGTTCTCGTCCGGCTCCTGCGTCTTGAAGAGCTGCTCCTCGAACTTCGGCAGCTGCCCGGTGCTCAGCATCGTCTCCGCGTTGACCAGGTGGGGCACCCAGACCTCCTGGTAGCCGTGCTCCCGGGTGTGGAGGTCGAGCATGAACTGGATGAGCGCCCGCTCGAGCCGCGCTCCAACCCCCCAGAGCACCGCGAAGCGCGATTTGGCCAGCCGGGCCGCGCGCTCGAAGTCAAGGATGCCCAG
Organism: Candidatus Rokuibacteriota bacterium; assembly: GCA_016209385.1. Lineage (NCBI taxonomy): Bacteria > Candidatus Rokuibacteriota > Candidatus Rokuibacteriota bacterium. The sequence continues at coordinate 9,511 of JACQWB010000244.1, read as the reverse complement.
CCGCTCGCCGATCTCCCAGTGGGGCTTCGGGTCAAAGGCGAATTGGCGCGGGGTCCCCCACCGGCGCATTTCCTGGTTCGCCTCTTCCCCGCCCACGGGCACGCTCGGATGCGACAGGTTCGGGAGCTCGAGGAGGATGGACTCGATCTCCTTGTCGGCTTCGCTGATCTTCGTGTCTTCCTCCTTGATCTCGTCGCTGAGCTCCCGCATCCGGGCTATCTTCTCGGTTGGGGTTTCTCCTCCGCGTTTGGCTTGAGCGATCTCCTGGGTCACCGTATTGCGAAACGCCTTTTTGGCTTCGACGGCCGTCACCCGCTTGCGGCGCATCGAGTCAACAAACAGCAGTCTCTGCACGAGCTCGTTCCCGCCCCGGGTTTCAAGGGCCCGCGCCACTTCGTCAGGGTGCTCGCGAATGAACTTGAGGTCCAGCATGTCAAAAAAATAGGCCGCCGGAGCGGCCTCTGTCAAACCCCCTCGGGGGCCGCTTATGCCTCGCGCTCGCCCTGCTCGGCTTCCACGCGCGCCACGCTCCCGACCTGGTCGTCGGGATCCAGGTCGATGATGCGCACGCCCCAGGTGTTGCGGCCCTGGGACGAGATGTCGGCCGCGTGGAGCCGGATCATCTTGCCCTTGGTGGTGACGACCAGGATGTCGTCGCCCTCCCGCACCTGCAGCATTCCCACCACGCTGCCGTTGCGGCCGCCGGTCTTGATGTCGATGATCCCCTTGCCCCCACGACCGGTCAGCCGATACTCCTCGAGCGGCGTCCGCTTCCCGTACCCGCGCTCGGTGATGGTGAAGATGCTCACGCCCTCCTGGACGACGGCGGCCGCGATGACCTCGTCGCCTTCCCCAACGTCGATTCCGCGCACGCCGCCCGCGCCGCGACTCTTGGCGAGAATCTCTTCTTCAGAAAAGCGAATGGTCATCCCGAGCTTCGTGGCGATCATCACCTCGCGTCGACCGTCGGTCCGGCGCGCGCTGATTACCTCGTCGCCCGCCTCGAGATCCATGGCCTGAATGCCGCCTGTGCGGATGTGAGCGTAAGCCTCCAGCTTCGTCTTCTTCACCTCGCCGTGCCGTGTGGCGAGGAGAATGTGGCCGCCAGCGGTAAACTCCCGCACCGGCACGCACGTCGCGACCCTCTCCCGCTCTCCGAGCGCCAGCAAATTAACCATCGCCTTGCCCTTGGCCTGGCGTCCACCTTCGGGGATCTCGTGCACTTTCAGGCGATGGCCCTTGCCGAGGTTGGTGAAGAAGAGGAGGTAGGAGTGGGTCGAGGCGACGAAGAGGTCCTCGACGATGTCCTCCTCCTTGGTCTCCATGCCCGTCACGCCCTTGCCGCCGCGCCGCTGGCTCCGGTAGAGATCCACGTGGGTCCGCTTGATGTACCCGGAACGCGTGACGGTGACCACCATCTCCTCGTCCGCCAGCAGGTCCTCGATGGTCAGCTCGGTGGTCTCCGCCAGGATCTCCGTCCTGCGCTCGTCCCCGTATTCCGCCTTGAGCGCGAGAAATTCTTCCCGGATGATCCCCATCAGCCGGGCGTCGGAGGCCAGGATGTCCTTCAGGTCCGCGATCAGAGCCAGGGTCTGCTCGTGCTCCTCCACGATCTTGTGGCGCTCGAGCTGGGTCAGGCGCTGGAGCCGCATGTCCAGGATGGCCTTGGCCTGGGTCTCGGTGAGCTCGAGCCGCCGGATCAGGGCGTCCTTCGCCGCCTCCGGGTGCTCGGCCCCGCGGATCAGCCGGATCACCAGGTCCAGCTGCTCCACCGCCTTTCGCAGCCCCTCCAGGATATGCGCCCGCTCCTCGGCCCGGGCCAGGTCGAAGCGGGTCCGCCGCGTCACCACCTCGCGCCGGAAGCGGATGAAGGCCTCGAGCATCTCCTTCAGGTTCACCACCTGCGGGCGCCGGTCCACGAGCGCCAGCATGATGACGCCGAAGCTCGACTGCATCTGGGTGTGCTTGTAGAGCTGGTTCAGGATGATCTGCGGGATCTCGCCCCGGGAGAGCTCCAGCACGATCCGGATCCCGTCCCGGTCGGACTCGTCCCGGATCTCCGACATCCCCTCGATCTTCCGCTCGCGCGACAGCTCGGCGATCTTCTCGATCAACGCCGCCTTGTTCACCTGGTAGGGGAGCTCGCTGATGACTATGGCCTCGCGGCCGCCGCGCATCTTCTCCACGTGCGCCTTGCCCCGCATGGCGATGCTGCCGCGGCCCGTGGTGTACGCCTCGTGGATCCCGGCCGTGCCGTGAATGTAGCCGCGCGTGGGGAAGTCCGGCCCCTGGATCACCTTCATGAGGTCGTCCACGGTGGTGGACGGGTTCTCGATGAGCATGACGAGCCCGTCCATCACCTCGGAGAGGTTGTGGGGCGGGATGTTGGTCGCCATGCCGACCGCGATGCCGGCCGAGCCGTTGACGAGCAGATTCGGGAGCCGCGTGGGGAGTACGGTGGGCTCGCGGAGGGACTCGTCGAAGTTGGGGACGAAATCTGCCGTGTCCTTCTCGATATCCGCGAGCAGCTCGTGGGCGATCTTGGCCAGGCGCACCTCGGTGTAGCGCATGGCCGCCGGCGGGTCGCCGTCCACCGAGCCGAAGTTGCCCTGCCCGTCGACGAGCGGGTAGCGGAGGGAAAACTCCTGGGCCATCCGGACCAGCGCCTCGTACACCGGCGCGTCGCCGTGGGGGTGGTACTTGCCGAGGACCTCGCCGACGACGCGCGCGGACTTCTTGTAGGCCCGGTTCCAGGCCAGGCCCAGCTCCTGCATGGCGTAGAGCACGCGCCGGTGGACCGGCTTGAGCCCGTCGCGGATGTCCGGGAGCGCCCGCCCGATGATGACGGACATGGCGTAGTCCAGATAGGACCGACGCATCTCCTCTTCGATCGGGATCGGGACCTGTCGCTCGTTGGTGGGCAAAGGCGGAGGGCTTGCGCTAGACGTCGATGTTCACGGCGTCGAGCGCGTGCTTCTCGATGAACTCGCGGCGCGGCTCGACCGCGTCGCCCATCAGTACCGTGAACATCTCGTCGGCTCCGACCGCGTCCTCCGTAGTGACCTTCAGGAGGGTGCGGGTCTCCGGATTCATGGTCGTCTCCCAGAGCTGCTCGGGGTTCATCTCGCCGAGCCCCTTGTAGCGCTGGATCGACGCGCCTTCCTTGGCGAAGGTGAAGACCGTCTGGATCAGCTCGTCGTAACTTCTGGCCTCAACCTCCTTGCCGCCGTCGTTGATGATGACTGCCGGGCCACGATAGAGGTGCGGAAGATCTTGGTACACGTCGAAGAGCAGCTGATAATCTGGTGACTTTAGAACCTCCGTCGGGATATCAACCGTTGTCTCCCCGACGATGTGTACGATGAGGTCGCCTCCATTCTCCGGCTCCTCGAGTTCGACCTGAAAGCTCTTCAGCCCCGCCTCTGTCGCAGCCGCTTGAACCGCCTCGCCCCATTGATCCCGGCTAGAGCGTCTCGCCGTCTTGATCTTCGCCTTTAGGAACCCCTCAAGAATCTGGCGGGCGACGCCGCGCTTTACCAGCTTTTGGAACAGGTGCTTGTACTCCACCACCTTCTTCAGCACCCCGAGGAGTGTTTGCTCGGTAATCGGCGTCCCCTTACCCGGGATTTTCACTTTGGCCTTCTCCACCCAGGTCGTGAGCAGGAGCTCCTCCAGCTCGCGCTCGTTCATCAGGTACTTCTCGACCCGGCCCTTCTTCACCTTGAAGAGCGGGGGCTGGGCAATGTACAGGTAGCCGGTCTCGATGACCGGCACCATGTGGCGGAAAAAGAACGTCAGGAGCAGGGTCCGGATGTGGGCCCCGTCGACGTCCGCATCGGTCATCAGGATGATCTTGTGGTACCGGAGCTTGGTGAGGTCGAACTCCTCCGGCCCGATGCCGGTCCCCAGCGCCGAGATCAGCAGCCGGATCTCCTGGTGCGAGAGCACCTTGTCGTAGCGCGCCTTCTCGGCGTTGATGATCTTGCCTCGGAGTGGGAGCACCGCCTGGGTCCGCCGGTCCCTCCCCTGCTTCGCGGAACCGCCGGCCGAGTCGCCCTCCACCAGGAACAGCTCGCGGTACTGGGGCTCGCGCTCCGAGCAATCGGCCAGCTTGCCCGGCAGCGAGTCGTCATCGATCCCCTTCTTCCGGGCCAGCTCGCGCGCCTTGCGTGCCGCCTCCCGGGCCTGGGCCGCGCGCACGCACTTCTCGACAATGCGCCGCGCCGTGGGCGGGTCCTCCTCGAACAGCTCCGCCAGCTTGTCGTTCACGATGGACTCGACGAGCCCCTTGACCTCGCTGTTCCCCAGCTTGGCCTTCGTCTGCCCCTCGAACTGGGGCTCGGGGAGGCGGACCGAGATCACGGCGGTGAGTCCCTCGCGCACGTCGTCACCGCTGATGGCGCCCTTGAACGTCTTCAAGTAGCCGTTGGCCTGGGCGTACGCCCCGATCGTCCGCGTCAGCGCCGCGCGAAAGCCGGTCAGGTGCGTGCCGCCCTCCCGAGTGTTGATGTTGTTCGCGAAGGGAAAGACGTTCTCCTGGTAGCCGTCGTTGTACTGGAGGGCCACCTCCACCTGCGTGTCGCCCTTCGCCCCCTCGACGAAGATGGGCTTGGGGTGGATCGGAGTCTTATTCTGGTTGATGTGCTTCACGAACTCGATGATGCCGCCGTTGTAGTGGAAGGTGTGCTTGCGCTCGTCCCGCTCGTCCTCGATCGTGATCTTCAGGCCCCGGTTGAGGAACGCCAGCTCGCGGAGCCGGTTGGAGAGCACGTCGAAGGAGAAGGCAGTGTCCTCGAAGATCTGGGAATCCGGCGTGAACCGGACGATCGTTCCGTGCTTCGCCGTCCGCTCCCCCGGCATCAGGTCGGTCGCCGGCTCGCCGCGCTCGTAGCGCTGGGTGTAGACCTTCCCGTCCCGTCGCACCTCCAGCTCCAGCCACTCCGCGAGGGCGTTCACCACTGAGATCCCGACGCCGTGAAGGCCGCCCGAGACCTTGTAGACCGAGTGCTCGAACTTCCCCCCCGCGTGGAGCGTCGTCAGGACGACCTCGGCCGCCGGCCGGCCGGTGGCCTCGTGAATGTCCACCGGGATCCCCCGGCCGTTGTCGCCGACCGAACAGGACCCGTCCGAGTGGAGGACCACCCGGATGTTGTCGCAGGAGCCGGCCAGCGCCTCGTCGACGGAGTTGTCGACAGCCTCGTACACGAGCTGGTGGAGCCCATAGGTGCTCGTATCCCCGACGTACATGGCGGGGCGCTTCCGGACGGCCTCGAGCCCCTCCAGGACCTTGATGTCGCTCGCGGTATAGGTATCTGTCATAGGGAAGCTCGTCGTCGCGCGCCGCGCGAGCCCCGAGTTAATCGCGCGGGCAAAGCCCGCGCGCGAACCCGATTTTTCCGGAGCCTGCTGAGGTGGGCTAGCGCGCCAAACCGGAGGGCTGGGAGTCTGGGGGGGGCGTAGTGGGGAGAGTGATCAGCGATACGATCCCATTGAAGATCCACCCTACCCAGCTCCCATGGTCGGTTAAATCCTCATGGGCATTATAACACAGAGGTACCCCTCGTTCTCGATGCTTTTTACGACGCCGGGGCTCGTGCTGTCCTTCAGCTCGAGGAGCACCTGGTCGGTCTCGAGCGGGCTCAGGGCGTCGAGCAGGTAGCGCGAGTTGAACCCGATGGCGACCTCGTCCCCCGAATACTCAACCGGCAGCGTTTCCTCGGCCTCTCCAAGCTCGGGGTTGGAGGCGCTCAGCTTCAAGCTCCCGGCCGCGAGGAGCAGCTTCACCGGCTTGGTGCGCTCCTCCGAGAGGACGGAGACGCGGCGCAGGGCCGCGGTGAGCCCGGCGCGCGAGAGCACGAGCCGCCGGGGGTGCCCCTTCGGCACCACCTGCTCGTACTGGGGGAACTGACCCTCGATCAGCCGGGCCGTCAGGAGGAAATTCGGCATCCTCAGCACGAACTGATTCTCCCCGAGCGCGACCTGAATCTCCTCCCCGGTGCTCACGACACGCGCCACCTCCTGGACGGCCTTTCGCGGGACGATCCCGACCCACCTCGAGCCCGCCCCGGCAAGCAACCGGCTCGCCAGGGCGAGCCGATGACCGTCGGTCGCCACCAGGCGGAGCTCTCCCTCCTGAAGCGAGAACAGCACCCCGTTCAGGGCGTACCGGCCCTCGTCGTGCGAGACGGCAAAGCTGCTCTGGGCCAGCATCTCCCTCAGGAGCTTGCCATCCAGGGTCGCCCACCCCAGATCCAGCCCGGGTTCGACCTGGGGAAAATCGCCGGAGGGCAAACCGACCAGCCTGTACGCCGCGCCCCCGCACCGGAGCCCCACCCACGCATTCTCCTGGAGCTTGATCGACAGCTCGGCAGTCGGAAGCTCTTTGACGATCTCGAGAAGCTTCCGAGCCGAAAGCGTGATCGCCCCCTTCGCCGCCACCGTCGCGGGAACCGACACGCGCGCCCCGACCTGAAGATCCGTCGCGGTGAGGCGAATCGATTCGCCGTCCGCCTCCAGCAATACGTTGGCCAGGATCGGCAGGGTCTGGCGCGGCTCGACGATGTTCTGGACCATCTGAAGGCCCCGGAGAAACGCGTCACGATCTACTCGGACTTCCATGAAGATCCTCCACTTCCAAATTCGTAGTCGTTAAAGGAGTCTGCCTGGTGGGTAGTGTGGACGACGCGGAACGCCGCGCGGCCCGGGCGAAACGCGGCGCCGGCTCCGGTGGGAAACCCCGTGGATAGTCGGTGGCAAGCGGTGGATCATGAAATGATGCTCTGGGTCAGCGTGTCGATCGTCTTGCGGAGTTTGGGATCCTCCTGGAGAAGGACCTGCACCTTCCCCACGGCGTGGAGCACCGTGGTGTGGTCTTTGCCCCCGAAGGCGCGGCCGACCTCAGCGAGCGAGGCGTGGGTGAGCTGGCGTGAGAGGTACATGGCGATCTGGCGCGGGAAGGCGACGGCCTTGGTCCGGGTCTTGGCTTTCAGGTCGGAGAGCTTGAGCGTGAAGAATTCCGAGACGCGGCGCTGGATCTGCTCGATCGTGATGATCTTCTCATCCTCTCCCCAGAGGTCCGAGAGGACCTCGTGGGCGAGGTCAACGCTCATCTCCCGCCCGGTCAGGGCGCAGAAGGCGATCATGCGCGTCAGCGCGCCTTCCAGCTCGCGGATGTTGGACTTGATGCGGCTCCCGATCAGGTAGGCGATGTCGTCGGGCAGGCGGATCCGCTCGATCTCGGCCTTCTTCTTGAGGATCGCGACGCGCGTCTCGAAGTCGGGCGGCTGGATGTCGGCGATCAGCCCCCACTCGAAGCGCGAGCGGAGGCGCTCCTCGATGTCCGGGATGTCTTTGGGCGGGGAATCGCTGGAGACGACGATCTGCTTTCGCGAGTCGTAGAGGTCGTTGAACGTATGAAAGAACTCTTCTTGGGTCCGCTCCTTGCCGGAGATGAACTGGATGTCGTCGATCAGGAGGAGGTCGATGCCCCGGTACTTGGCGCGGAACTCCACGTTCCGGTCGTAGCGGATCGCGTTGATGAGGTCGTTCGTGAAGCGCTCCGAGGAGAGGTAGAGCACGGTGAGCTGGGGGAAGTGGCCGCTGATCTGGTGGCCGACTGCGTGGAGGAGGTGGGTTTTGCCGAGGCCGACCCCGCCGTAGAGGAAGAGCGGGTTATACGCCCTGCTGGGCAGCTCGCCGACCGCCTGGCAGGCCGCCTGCGCGAACTGGTTCGAGGAGCCGACGACGAAGGTCTCGAACGTGTAGCGCGGGTTGAGGCCGGCGGCGAGCGTGGGGCGCAGCTCGGGCGCGGCCGCGTCCCGCGGCGACGGCGCGGCGGCCGAGGGGCGCTCAACGACGACGGAAACGCGCGGGTTGCCCCCGAGGCATTCCTGCGCCGCCGCCTGGAGCGCGTCGAGGTAGTGGTCGACAAGCCAGTCGCGCGAGAACTTGTTGGGGGCGCAAATCTCGACGCGGTCGCCGTCGAGGGCGCCGATTCGGCTCGGACGGACCCAGGTGTTCAGGGCCGCCGGGGGGATCCTCGTTTCGAGCGCCGACAGGAGGCGGGACCAGAGGCTGTCAAGCACGGTGGAGCTCCGGGCACGCTGAGCGGAAGCGAGTTACACACAGAGTTATCCACAGGTGTGGATAATACCAACTCGAGGCCAGCTGGGAGGGGAAACCCCAGGCGGGAGCACGACCCATCGAGACAGCACCCTCTCTGGAAGCGGTGAAACTCAGAAGCCCAGTCAGACCGATGGAGCAGTCCCAGCGATGACATCGGGGACCGCTGGCAAACGGCCGCCACGCACCATAGCACAGAGCGAAACGGCAAAGCAACAGGCTTTTCGCCGAGCGGCGCGCCTTGACTGGGCTGGCGGCGGCCAGTAGACTAGGGGCCGGTCGCCGCGAACGGAGACCGCCGCCGATGAAGCGAACCTACCAACCCAACCGACGGAAGCGGGAGCGAACTCACGGGTTCCTGACTCGCATGGGCACCCGCGGCGGCCGACGAACCCTCAAGCGGCGCCGGCTGAAGGGCCGGAAGCGCCTGACCGTCTAGGAGCGGGTCGGAGTAATGCCCTTCGAGCGCGGGCTTCGCCCGCGCAACCGTTTCCTGGGGGAGGCCTCGGAGGGGGCCATCTAGGCCCCCTCCGATTGTGCTATGCCCGGACGGTCGGGAGCTCAGGGGTTTCCCCGGAGCGAACGGCTCAGGGGGCAGGACGAGTTCCAGGCGGTCTTCAAGGTCGGCAGGCGGATCGAGCGGCCGGCGCTGCTCGTGCTCTGGCGGGGATGGGACGGTCCCCGCCAGATCGGTTTCGCAGTAACTCGCCAAGTCCGCGGTGCGGTGCGCAGGAACCGGGTTCGTCGGAGACTTCGCGAGGCCTACCGGGTGAGCCGCCAGGGCCTTCCAGCCGGGCTCCAGATCGTCTGTGTGGGGAGAAAAGCCGCGTTCGATGGTGCGTTTCAGGCACTCCGGCAGGACATGGAGGAAGCCCTGACCGTGGTGGCGAGACAGCACCGGGAAAGTAAGAGCCTCTGACCTCTTATGGCTTGGGTCGCTCGGCTAACCGCCCAACTTCTCAGGGGTTACCAGGTCGCGGTTTCGCCCTTTCTCCCGCGGGCTTGCCGTTTTGAGCCCAGCTGCTCGGAGTTTGCCCGGCAGGCGGTGCTGACGCACGGACCGGCCCGCGGCCTGTGGTTCGCCCTCAAACGCCTCGGGCGTTGTCATCCGCTCCACCCAGGGGGCTATGATCCCCCTCCAGCCAGGCCCGGCGGCCACCTCGTTTCCCCTCGGAGGGTGTCCGAGTAATGCGGCCGGCGAAATTCCTTCCCGCCCGAGCGCGCAGCCGCGCCGAAGGCGCACCCGGGAGACTCACGCTTTCGCGTGGGTACCCCGCCCGGGTACCCGCGCGGCCCGCGCAACCGATTCGCGTTCGAGCGCCGGCTTCGCCGGCGCAACCCATCTTGGGGGAGGTTCGGAAGGGGGGCGAAGCCCCCCTCCGAGTCAACT